>JAGLBU010000351.1 GCA_023146575.1 Methylococcales bacterium | reverse complement strand
AAATAAGCACTGTAAAGTTCAATTACTTTATCAGTTTGAACTATTGAAATAGCCATGGTAGGCTCCTTTTGTTAGGTTTTAAAAAAATTATAACATGTTAATTTTTTTTAGAAATCATGTGAGATGGATAAAAGTTACGGTTCATCTCACTGACACTGTATACACGTTATTTTATAAAGTGCCTTAAAATTTTTATAAAAACGTGATCTTTATCCCACTTGAATTGAAATATATCTAAAAAACGTGCAACTATCTGAATCCAAAGAAATGTTTTTAAAAAAAATTCCTGCGATTATTATTTTGTCGCTATTACCTGTTGCATGTTCAGAAACCCCTGTGGTGCCTGATAAAAAAACGCCACGCTATTACCCTGCTGTTTCTAAAAATCAAAATAAAACCACATTACCGCCTAAAAAAGAACGCCCGTTTAAAATTATAAAAAAGACCCCGAAAACACCTAAAATATCCGTTAAGCCAGCCACTAATGCTTATGCGCAATATACACAGCTTCCAGAAATTATTCGTGCTCGATTGAAAAAACTGAAAATCAGTGAAAATGGGATGAGTGTTTATATTCGAGAAGTTTCAAAGTCTGCACCCTTATTAACCTTTAATGCCGATATTCCAAGGAATCCAGCATCGGTCATGAAATTGGTGACCACTTATTCGGCATTAGGGATATTGGGTGCAGATTATCGCTGGCCAGTTGAGCTCTATACGACAGGTGGAATAAGAAATGGAATATTAGAGGGGGATTTAATCTTAAAAGGTTACGGTTATCCTGATTTTAAGGTGCAAGATTTAAAAATTATTTTAGGGGCGTTGCGTAGAAAAGGCGTTTCGATCATCAGAGGACGTTTGATTTTAGATAATACCTATTTTAGCCCAAATAGAAACAGCTCAGCCGATTTTGATGGGAAAGCCTATGCGTTTTATAATGCTCAACCCGATGCTTTACTGTTTAATGAACGTATTAGTGAGTTTGTGGTGACACCTTATAAGGGTGTAATCAATATTGTCTCGTTATACCCTTCTGAAAAAGTCACGATTATTAATAATTTAACGCTTAAGAATGTAAAATGCAGAGGCCGTTACGCAAGCCCTACCATGTATGTCAAACGCCCGACAGCAACCAGAACTAATGTTTATTTTAGAGGTTCACTGTCCAGTCGTTGTGGGGATAGGCCTTATAGAGTTGCCATTGCAGAACCAACGGATATGCTAAACGGAACGATCCGAAAAATATGGGAAAAAGACTTTGGCGGTGTTATTGAAAGTAGCCGTTTCATCATCGCACCAACGCCTAAAAATGCCCGTTTATTGTACCGTTTTAAAGGCAAACCTGTTCGAGACATACTGCCATTAATTAATAAAAAAAGTAATAATGTAATGGCAAAGCAGCTTTTTTTAAGTATTGCCGCCAAAGAAAGTCTACCAGCCAATCCAAGAAAAGGCGTACATAAAATCAAACAATGGTTTGCTGATCGGGGTTTGGACTTTTCGGAATTAAAAGTTGAAAATGGCTCAGGCTTAAGTCGCATCAGTCGAGTATCAGCACGTGCGATTGGTGAATTATTAATTGATGCTTATAATGGCCCTAATCGGCGATTATTATGGCATTCACTCCCGATTATGGGGGTTGATGGTACTTTAAAACGTCGCATGAGAGGCACGGTTGCCGCTCGCCGAAGCTTTATGAAAACAGGAACATTACGTGATTCAAGAGCGATTGCAGGCTATGTCCAAGGGAACAACGGCGCAACCTATGTGGTGGTAATTTTACACAACGGACGTGGTGCAAAAGCACGTGTCTTAGCGACACATAATAAATTAATTGAATGGACAGCAGAAAGATACCGTCCTCTTAATATGGATCAAAAGCCTTTTTCTATTATTCGACAACCTTAAAAAACATGCACCCGATTACGACCTTGATCTTTCGCTTTATATAAAGCATCATCGGCTTTTTTTATCAGCGAAGTTTCACTGTCGCCCATCATTAATTGACCAATCCCTAACGAAACGGTTACTTTGGGCAAGGCATTTTTTTCATCATCCTCTAACGCTAACCGACTAATAGATTTACGAATGTTTTCGGCAATGGCTAAGGATTTTGGCAGGTGCGTATCGGGTAATAAAACAATAAATTCTTCACCACCAAAACGCGCAAGCGTATCACTAGAGCGTAAACTGGTGAGCATAGCCTCTGAAATCTTTTTTAAAACGATGTCACCAACCAGATGCCCAAAACGATCATTAAACGATTTAAAATGATCAATATCCAATAAAATAAGTGATAGCTTAAGATCCCCCGTTAAGCAATGCTCAAACTGGCGTTTAAAAATATCATTAAACCAATGTCGATTATAAAGCCCTGTTAAGCTATCTACCATCGCAATGTATTGCAGTTCCTTTTGAGCCTCAAGGTGATCTGAAATAATGCCATTACCATACCGTATACGAGAGCTTAAGATATGTAATAAGTTTTTAGCCAAGGTATGAGAGCCGTTAATCATATCCCATATCGTGCCTTTATTAAGCTCTAAAACGACCGATGTTTCTGTCGCAACGACATACGCTGAAGGCGATAAGGTATCAATAATCGAAATTTCCCCGACACACTCACCGACCCTCACCAAACTTAACGCAGGGTTTTCCAAGGAATCTAGATGAACCTCTAGTTTCCCTGATAATAAAATATACACATAATTATTATGTTTTTGCGGTGACAATAAAATATCACCTACCACTAAATTTTTTTCCCTAGAATCGTGTAAAAACGTTTGAATAAACTCAGGATCAATATTTTCAAACAATTTAATTGCTTTCAGCTTGTCATAATTATCAATCGTTCTGACTAAAGACATTCTTCCCTTTTCCT
>JAGLBU010000350.1 GCA_023146575.1 Methylococcales bacterium | reverse complement strand
GAGGGTAATATTGGCATCATCCCAAGCGCTCGCCATCAAATGCGGAATCGAGATGTAGACTACCCTTTTCGACAAGACAGCGATTTTTATTATTTAACAGGCTTTAATGAATCAGGCGCGTTAGCAGTTTTTATCCCTGGACGTGAAAAAGGCGAATATATTTTATTTTGTCGTGAATTTGATAAAAAAAAGAAACTCTGGGAAGGCGCACATTCAGGGCTTGAAGGCGCAAAAGCACATTACGGTGCTGATGACTCATTTCCCATTGATGATTTGAACGATATTTTACCCAACATGTTCGAAAATAAACACCGAATTTATTATCCAATGGGGCGTAATAGTGACTTAGATTTACAACTGCAAGCGTGGATTAAACATCTTCAAAAACAATCGCGCCATCATAATAATGCGCCCGCTGAATTAGTCTCGATTGATTTTATTTTACACGAAATGCGTTTATTTAAATCCGCGGGTGAAATAAAGCTTTTGCGTAAAGCGGCTAAGATTTCGGCGACAGCTCATGTTAGAGCAATGAAATATTGCCAAGCAGGATTGTATGAATATCAAGTCGAAGCTGAGATTGTGCATGAATTAATGCAACACGGTTTAAAATCAGTGGCTTACCCCTCTATTGTTGCAGGGGGTAAAAATGCTTGTACCTTACATTACATCAACAATGACGCAAAATTACGTAAAAATGATTTATTATTAATTGATGCAGGCGGAGAGTGCGATCACTATGCGGCGGATATTACCCGCACCTTTCCTGTGTCAGGAAAATTTTCCCCCGCCCAAAAACAACTGTATCAATTAGTATTAGATATTCAATTGGCCGCCATCAAAATGATTAAGCCAAATGTTTCATGGAATGCTATTTATAAAATGTCGATCCGAATGATGACGGAAGGCTTAGTCGAATTGGGACTTTTAACGGGCAAAGTAGACAAGCTTATCAAAGATGAAAAGTACAAAATTTTTTACATGCATCGCTTAGGTCATTGGCTAGGAATGGACGTGCATGATGTCGGTGATTATAAAGTAAATGATGAATGGCGATTATTAGAAGCAGGTATGGTAGTCACCGTTGAACCAGGGCTGTATGTGCAAGCGGATTGTAAAAAAGTCGCCGCAAAATGGCGTGGCATTGGTATTCGGATTGAAGATGATGTGCTGGTGACCAAAGAGGGCTGTGAAATCTTAAGTGTTGATGCGCCGAAAACCATTGCTGAGATTGAACACTTAATGCAGGAAAACGTATGCGATTAGATTATGACTTATTAATAGGTGGCGGCGGTTTAGCAGGCAATTGCTTGGCATTGGCCTTAAAAAAAAGTGGTTTAAACATTGCTCTGATTGAAGCGGTCAGTCGGGAACAGTTACAACAATCGACCGCAGGGGATAGAGCCTTAGCCTTGTCCGCAGGGACGGTGATGATGTTACAAAACATCGGCATTTGGGATAACATTAAATCAAGTGCAACCGCGATTAAAAAAATTCATATTTCAGACAGGGGGCATTTTGGGAAAATGCGTTTATCCGCTGAAAAGTATGGCGTTGAAGCCTTAGGTTATGTGATTGCTGCCCGTGATCTTGAAACCCCTATCGCTCAAATGGTTGAAGATGCAGGGATTAAACAATTTTGTCCTGCCAAAATTAAAGCGTTAACCAGTGATAAAGATTCCATTGAAGTCACGCTAATACAAGCAAATAAAAAGACTCAGGTTTCCGCTAAATTATTAGTCGGGGCAGATGGGGGGCAATCCACTATCCGATGCTTATTAGAGATTGAACAACATAAAAAAGTCTATGGACAAACCGCGCTTATCACCACGATTAACAGCAGTCTTCCACACCAAAACATCGCCTATGAACGGTTTACCTCGTCAGGCCCTTTAGCGTTACTTCCCATTGCTAAAAATCAATCCGCGGTGGTTTGGACACGCACTTCAGTCGAAGCAAAAGCCTTAATGGAAGCCTCTGAAAAGGATTTCATTGCCCAACTGCAACATTGTTTTGGTTATCATTTAGGAGAACTAACACGTACGGCAAAACCTATTGCGTTTCCCTTAACGCTTATTCACGCTAAAAAAATGCACGCACAACGCAGTGTTATTATTGGTAATGCCGCACATCAATTACATCCTGTGGCTGGACAAGGGTTTAATTTAGGCTTACGTGATGTGGTTCAACTGGCTGAGATGCTAATCAAACAACAGCAACAACAAGCCGATATTGGTGATGAAAAGTTTTTAGAACAATATGCAAAAACACGCCAAAAAGATCATCAAAAAACCATTGGTTTTACCGATAATGTTGTTAAAATCTTTTCCAATCAATGGTTACCACTGGCAGCCGTCCGAAATGCCTCTCTGACCGCCCTCGATCATATTCCCATCGCTAAAAAATTATTAGCGACCCATGCCATGGGGTTAGGTGATTAGCTCAGGACAATCAGGTTTAAAATAAATAGCGATCCGTAAATTCCTTGCTATTATCGCCCAAATGATAATTTTAAAACAGAGTATGGTGAACCAAAATAACAGGGCTATCAGCCCTGT
>JAGLBU010000035.1 GCA_023146575.1 Methylococcales bacterium | reverse complement strand
AAATAAAACTGCGCTTCTTCACAGGATTTCATTTGCGGGCATTTGGTTTTTTGACCACAGACATACTTTGCTTTGATCGGGGCTAACGGTGTAATGGTCTCAATGGATTTATTAACCGTTACGGAAAGAGTAGGGTGGATGCTAATTTTTTCAGAGGCTTTTGAAAAAAACCAGAAAGCAAAAATAGTGGTTAACAGTAGCGTTATAATAAGGGGTAGTAAAAAAGGTCGAAATATCACTATGATAGATTTCATTTTATTCAATATGGTTAATTATCGTCATGTATTGTATCAACACTGAAAAAACAATCGAAGAAACCATTAAAAAATCCCGTTTTATAGGCATGGTTCTACCGTGTGAATCTGAAAATGCCGTTTCAATGACGTTAAAAGACCTATATAAAAAACACCCAAATGCCAATCATATCGCCTTTGCTTATCGAATAAAATCACCAAAAGGCTTAATATGCCGATTTAATGATGCAGGTGAACCCACAGGGACGGCAGGGAAACCTATTTATCAACACTTAGAAGGCAAGCAGTTAATTAATATTTTAGCGGTAGTCATACGATATTTTGGGGGTATAAAATTAGGAGCGGGCGGGTTAACTCGTGCCTATGGAAACAGCGCATCTAAAGCGATTGAGGCTGCAAAAATTAATGCCTATATTGAATATACCACTGTAAAATTATCCTTAGAATATAAACAAATACAACATTTAAACTATCAACTTAAAAAATTAGGCGGTGAAATTATTGAGCAAACCTTCGCCGAAAAAGTAACGCTTTTGATTAAAATTCCTGAAAAAAATCTTGAAATATTACAATCGTTATTTACCTATTAACAACCTCATTATTATAAGTTTCTATGTCTGAAATAAAGCCAATCTGCTTACGATTACTTGCGCGGCGTGAACACAGCCAAAAAGAGTTAATGAACAAGCTGCTTATGAAAGGGTATGAGCGTACGGACATACAAATGGTGATTGATCAATTAGGGATGCAAAACCTTCAATGTGATAACCGTTTTGCCGAAAGTTATGCGCGAACACGGTTTTATAAAGGCTTTGGCTTATTGAAAGTGCGGTATGAATTACAACAGCGAGGCATTGGCGACTTTGATCTACAAACGGTTTTGAATGAAAATTTTGGGGATGAACAATGTTTAATTAAAGAAGTTTATCGCAAAAAATACCCATTGAATTTTCAATTGTCATTAAAGGAGCAATTAAAGCGCCAACGTTTTTTACAAAGTCGGGGCTTTAGTTTTAATGTAATTCAACAATTTTTCAGGCAATTGACGTTAAATGCTGGTTAATTTTAAAAAAATAGCGATATTATGGAAATGCCTTACATTATGCTGGACAAAAGGGGTTAAATTAGGCAAAATTGACCAATTATACAATCTGATTACCAAATGTCATGGCATCTATTCTCGTTTTAAATGGCCCTAACCTCAATTTATTAGGGATGAGAGAACCAAGCCATTATGGCAATCAAACGCTTAAAACCATACAGAATACCCTTGAAACGCTGGCTGAAAAACAAGATCATCAACTCGTATTTCAGCAATATAACGCCGAACATTTATTGATTGACACCATTCAGCAGGCATTTTTTGATAAAGTTGATTTTATCATTATTAATCCTGCCGCTTTTACGCATACAAGCGTTGCCATTCGAGACAGTTTACTGGCGACAAAAATTCCTTTTATAGAAGTACATTTATCCAATATTCATGCGCGTGAGTCGTTTAGAAAGCACTCCTATTTTTCAGATATCGCCGTCGGTGTTATTTGTGGGCTAGGCGCTAAAGGCTATGAATTGGCTTTACACGCGGCTGATCAGATTTTAACCGAGAAATAATATGACGATGGACATTAGAAAAATAAAAAAATTAATCGAGCTGATTGAAAGTTCCGATATCTCTGAAATTGAAATTAGTGAAGGTGAAGAATCGGTTCGTATTAGTCGTTATTCTGCACCTGTAGCCCCTGTTGCGATTGCCCCAGCCCCTTTACTCGCTGCCGCCGCGCCTGTTGCGGTGTTAACAGCCGCTCAAAATATACCTGAAGAAACCCATGAGGGACATGTTTTAAAATCGCCAATGGTTGGAACTTTTTACCGAGCTTCCTCCCCTGGTACTGCGCCATTTGTGGAAGAGGGGCAATCGGTCACGAAAGGTGAAACGCTTTGTATTATTGAAGCAATGAAAATTTTAAACCAAATTGAATCGGATAAAAGTGGCGTGATTAAAAAAATCTTAGCCGATGATTCACAGCCTATCGAATATGATCAACCATTATTTGTAATTGAATAAGGATTAAGGAAATGTTCGATAAAATTGTTATCGCCAATCGAGGCGAAATTGCATTGCGAATTTTACGCGCGTGTCGTGAATTAGGCATCAAAACCGTAGCAGTACACTCCGATGTTGATCGTGATTTAAAACATGTTCGACTCGCCGATGAAGCGGTTTGTATTGGACCTGCGGCCTCGGCGGACAGCTATTTAAATATCCCTGCGATTATCAGCGCTGCTGAAGTGACCGATGCCGAAGCCATTCACCCAGGCTATGGATTTTTATCCGAAAATGCCGATTTTTCTGAAAAAGTCGCGCAAAGTGGTTTTACCTTTATAGGTCCTAGCGCGGATACCATTCGGATGATGGGCGATAAAATTTCAGCCAAAAAAGCCATGAAAAAAGCAGGGATTCCTTGTGTCCCAGGAAATGGCAACCCACTAGGTAATAACCCCAAAGAAAATTTAAGAATGGCGAGTGATATTGGCTATCCTGTCATTATAAAAGCCGCTGGTGGCGGTGGTGGACGTGGAATGCGTACCGTTCATACGGAAGCAGCGTTATTAAACTCCATCAGCCTGACCAAAGCGGAAGCAGGAACTGTTTTTGGGAACAGCACGGTTTATATGGAAAAATTCTTAGAAGACCCACGCCATATTGAATTTCAAATTATGGCCGATAGTCATGGTAACGTGATTCATCTCGGTGAGCGTGATTGTTCTATGCAACGGCGGCATCAAAAAGTAATTGAAGAAGCGCCAGCACCAGGAATTACCGAAGAAGAACGCAATCGTATGGGGAAATTATGTACCGATGCCTGTAAAGATATTGGTTATTTAGGGGCGGGGACTTTTGAATTTTTGTACGAACGGGGTGAGTTTTTTTTCATTGAAATGAATACACGCGTCCAAGTGGAACATCCTGTGACGGAAATGATTACAGGCTTTGATATTGTCAAAGAACAATTACGGATTGCCGCAGGGCTAGAGCTTTCAATGACGCAAGATGAAGTCACGTTTACAGGTCATGCGATTGAATGCCGATTGAATGCTGAAGACCCGACTAATTTTATGCCTTGCCCTGGGGTTATTGACCAATTTCACATGCCTGGAGGCCCTGGAATTCGTTGTGAAACCCACATTTATAATGGCTATAAAGTCCCACCTTATTATGATTCGATGATCGGTAAATTAATTGCGCATGGTGATGATCGTAACAGCGCTATTGCACGGATGAAAACCGCGTTAATGGAAATGGTGATTGAAGGCATTAAAACTAATATTCCCTTACAATCGGAATTGATGTCGGATAATGGTTTTGCCGCAGGTGGACAAAATATCCATTACCTAGAAAAAAAATTAGGTCTTAGTTAAATATTCTATGAGTTGGCATCAATTATCGATTACCACCGATGAAATCACCGCGCCATTAATAGCCGATTTTTTCAGTGAGTGTGGCGCGGTTTCCGTAACGTATATGGATGCAAAAGACGAGCCTGTTTATGAACCTGCGATTGGTGAAACTAAAATTTGGCAACAAACGACTGTTATAGGACTGTATGAATTAAAAGCTGATCCAACTATTATAAAAGCTAAATTATGGCAACAGTTTGAAACTGAAAAACTGTTACATTGGCAACTTGAGCGAATTGAAGATCAAGCGTGGGAACGTACATGGTTGGAATATTATCAGCCGATGAAATTTGCGGATAAACTATGGGTTTGCCCTACCGATCAAGCGCAAAATGAAGTGGGAACGGTTTGCATGACCTTAGACCCCGCTTTAGCCTTTGGCACAGGAACGCATGCCACGACGGCGTTATGTTTGGAATGGTTAGCCAGTCATGATATTAAAGATAAAATTGTCATTGATTATGGTTGCGGATCGGGCATTTTAGCGGTCGCGGCACTTTTATTAGGTGCAAAATACGCTTATGCGGTTGATATAGACCCACAGGCATTAACGGCCACAAAAATGAATGCCGAAAAAAATCAGGTTGACGATAAAATAAGCCTCTTTTTAGCCCAAGATTTTCAACCTATTGAGGCGGATTTAGTTTTAGCTAATATTTTGGCTAAACCCTTAGTTGAATTATCAACCTTAATAACCTCATTAGTGAAAAAAGACGGGCAATTAATTTTATCGGGCATTTTAAATGAACAAGCATTAGACGTTCAAGACGCTTACAAAAAACAATTTGATTTTAGCCCTGTCACACAACAACAAGACTGGTGTCGCCTTGATGCTTCTAAACGTTTAAATTAATGCTTACCCACTGCCAACATTGTAAAAAAACCTACAGCACGGATGTTGAAGTTTTATGCCATCCCCATCGAGATCGTTTATGTTCCCATTGTGAGGAAATGCTTGGGAAATTAAAGCGCCTTGGCGATGATTTTTTAGTCTTAGGGCAACATCGAAAAGTCTATCAACAAGAGCGGTTTTGGTCTTGGAGATTAGGGGTGTGGATTTGTTTAATTGCCTTAGCCGCGCAAATTTATATTTTTGAAAAAGATACGATTATTCAAAATTCACAGGTTCGAATATGGCTTGAAAAAATATGCGGCTCTTTAAAATGTGAATTACCGACCTATAAAAATAATAATGATTTTGAAGTAATGTTTGGTAATTTTCAACAAACCAAACATCAGTATTATGTTTTTCAAGCGGTTGTGAGTAATCAGGGTTTATTCGAACAGCACTACCCACACATAAAATTAAACTTATTAACGATATCGGGCAAAAACTTTGCACAACGTGTGTTTACCCCAAAAGAATATATGGGGGCAGGATATAACAAGCTTATTGCTCCTTCAAAAACCATTGAAGTCAGTATGAAAATTGCCAAACCAGAGCAAACAGTTGGCGGTTATAGTTTTGAGTTAATTTAAAAAAACCATTCCAACCATTACCCATATAAAATACCTTTCCTATCACTTAAATAATTTAAGAGGCCCTCTTTATGAAAGCTTGCGATTCTTGTCAACGTGTTGAAATTGGTAAAAACCATCGAAAACGAAGTGTTTTAATGCGTGCCATTGCGACACCTTTAGTTTATCTCCCTCTCTTAATGGTGCCTTTTATCCTTTTTAGTGCTTATACGTGCTATTTTCATTTACGTTTAAGTGGTGGTAAAAATATTAAAAAATGGGGGGATTTTATTCCTGATCGTGCCTCTCACCGCTATGATTTAAAATCTCAAGTGACAATGAATCCATCTTTTAAACTCAGCCCCGCGCAATCAAAGCTGTATTGGATTTTTAATTGCACATGGTACTGCCCTTTAAGCGTGGCTTTATTTGAATGGCATGCGTATTTGGTCAAAGTGATTGAAAATTGGTGGTGTCCGTTTGAACATGATCGTAAAAATGAACATTATCAAGATGGCGCAATTGATCAATCTTTTTGGCATATTTACCCAAAGGAAGCGAGTAAATTACAAGAAGATGATTTAAATAATCCTATCTGGAATGATGATAAGGAGTCCAAAAATGAGGACTAAAAAATTATTATTACCTCTTTTGATCGCGCTAACGGTAATAGCCTGTTCGGATGACCCTTCGGAAAAAGCCACGAGCGTTGAAAAACATAAATTTCAAAAAGAATTTGCCGATGATTGTGTTGCACGAGAGCTTAAAAACTCTGTCAATAAAGTGTCAGATACGCCTCGCATTCAAAAATCTTGCACCTGTATTGCCAAATATATGATGAAAGATTTAACAGGGATTGAAGCGGAAAAAGTTTTAGAAGAAGATACCGATACACAATCGTTACGCATTCGTTTTGATAATGCCGCTTACAATTGCCTGCAAGAAGATACAGTTAAAAATCCTAAAATAATGGGAAGACCTTAAGTTTTTTAAATAATTTGAGCTGGGTAGAGCTTTTGCGCGAAACCCAGCTTATTTCTGTCTTTACAATATTGTGCTATCCACCGTTACTGAATTTAGAGGTATGGATTTTTCTAATAATATAATTTCATCTGAGGTTAGATTAAATAACACATAAACCTTATCATTTATTTTTTGCTCTAAGGTTTCAATTTCATTGGTAAAATTTTGCCATGCTTGGCTTTGTTCCTCAAGAAATTTTTTCCACTGCATTTGGGTACTTGGATCGGTTATATCTAAGGCTAATGTCTCGAATTTTTTTAATTTAAACGCTTTGCGGGCTTCTTGGTTTAAGGTTTTAACATCCGCAATTGCCCACCAATTTAAGAGTTTTTTATTCAGCGGGTAATGATTATTTTCAGGACGAAAATTTTCAATTAATAGTTCTCTGACATCTTTTTCTAGCTGATAACGTCGCTCAGCTTGTTGTTGGCATTGCTTGGCTAAATTTGTAATAACTTGTTTTTGTTCATCGGTTGCTTTTGGAATAGGTAAGGTTTCAATATATTGAGAACGAAGCTCATAAAATCCACCCCTTACAAATGGGCAAATAGCTAAAATTAAAAACCAAGCCAAGAGACTATTTAATAAACCATAAAGACTTAAATCACCTGTTGGAATAATGTAGCTCTTATCATTTGAAAGATGTTTACTTTGATTAAAATGAAATAATGAACGAGGACTAAAATGACTATATTGAATTTTAGGGTTTTCAAATTTTGAATAATAAGCACAAGAACGTAATTCCCACCAAAAATAACCTTTATCACCCCGTTTTCTAGCTTTTACAGCAAATGATTCTAAATGTTCAGATATTTTAGGATAATTAGCTTGTAAATATTCCCACGCTTCAAGCTCTTCTAAATCCTTACTTTCCTCTTTATAACCTAGCTTGTCATGTGTCCAACCTTTAGGAAATAAAATTAAATACAAGTGCCGACTTTCCGCTCGCCAACGTTTTAAATCTTTACCTTCTAAAAAGGGTTTTAAAATATCACCTTTAGGATCATCTACTTTTAAATCTTCATATTGCACTTGATTAATCACAAAGGCTTTATTGAAACCTGTTTTAATTCCATAGTAAGGTGACCCATAAACTTCTTTTAAAGTTGATTTATCCGCTATAATTTTATTTCTTAAGGCGGCAATCGCTTCATTTTCTAACTGCCACACATCCGCTTTTAAACTGGCTTGTTTCATTTGTGAAAAACACCCCTGCATTTCTTTAATCACCGCTTTATGTTCAGGCTGTTTAACGGACTTAATTGTTAAAAAATTAAAACTTGTTGCGGGTGCGCCTTTTCGTATTACCTTTGGTTTTTCTAATAATAAAATAGCGGGGTAAGTGGTTACGCCTGCAAATACTTGATAATCACCAAAATCAATAATCGTTTTAATATTACTATGCGAATTTAAAAATTGCCGTAACTTTTGCCCACTATTGGTTCTAAAAAAAGTTGAAGAGGATATAAATCCTAATCGTCCCTCTTTTTTTAATAATTTTAAGCCTTGTTCAAAAAAATACGTATAAAGATCCGCTACCCCATGAAAAGTATTGGGATAATATTTTTCTAAATACGGTTTGATATGAGTTAATCGCTCTTGACGCACATAGGGCGGATTCCCCAACATTACATCAAAACCGCCTTCATTCATTACTTTATGAAATTTTAATGACCAATTAAAGGCATTTTTATCCGCGTTTTTATGCGAAACAATACTATTTCCTTGCTGAATATTGTCGCCTAACGCATTTAACTTTTTACCCTTCTCCGCCGTTTCTAACCACAATGCTAGTTGCGCGATTTCAACCGATTCAAAATTCAAATCCACCCCAAATAAATTATTATTTAAAATCGCTTTGTCTAAATCAAGGCTAAATAAATCGGTATTCTCAACCTCAAATTGACTCAATTGCTGATTAACCTGTTCATATTCCCGCTTTAAATAATGAAACGTACCAATTAAAAATGCACCACTGCCACAGGCAGGATCTAAAACCCGTGTTTTGGCTAATAGTTCCCGATAGTCTAACCAATACTCAACGGTGTCAATATCGTGTTTAATTAATTTTTGTTTAGCCGCTAAATAGCCCCCTAGCGTTTGTTTAACAATATATTCCGTAATAAAAGCAGGCGTATAAACCACCCCATCTTGTTTGCGTTTCCCAGTTGTGCCTGTTACTTGCTGAGAATTTAGCAGTAACTCATCTTCCTCTAAGGTTTCATAAATTTCATCTAAATCTGTAATGGATTGCTCAAAAATATGCCCTAAAATATGCGTGCCAATTTCCGCAAAATCATAGCTATATAAATTCTTAAACCCGAGTAATAATTCATCACTGACGTTTAAAGTATCAATTTTGTTATCAGGGGCAAATAAACCGCCGTTATAAGGAAAAATATCCGAAGTTTTATTGCCCTGATTAATATCGGTAAACAACTTTTTAACTAAATCCCAGCGCGT
>JAGLBU010000349.1 GCA_023146575.1 Methylococcales bacterium | reverse complement strand
GATCCACCCTCATTATCGCTGTATCAGGATATGCCTTTTCCACTGAATGTTTATGCCCATGCGCTGATGCTGGAAGAAGGGCAATTACATTATTTGCATTATGGCTTATTTAAAAGTGCACGAACGTCGCTGTACGATGCACAAGCGTATTCGACTCAACTGATCTTATCTCAACTTCCCAAAAAACCCGCTAAATTATTAGATGTCGGGATAGGCTTAGGCACAACGCTTAAACTGTTAAGCGAAAAAGGTTATCAATGCCAAGGCATTACCCCTGATTCAAATCAAATAGATTACATTCAACACCACTGGAATCAGAGCGCCCCTGTTCATTGTGTCCGCTTAGAATATTTTGAGCCAACCTCCGAATCCTTCGATATTATGCTATTTCAAGAATCGGCTCAATACATAGACCCTCTCATTATTTTTAATCGTGCTATAACCCATTTAAAATCCTCAGGATCACTGATTATTTTGGATGAGTTTTCATTAAAAAATTATACGCATACTGAAAATTTACATTCCTTAAAAAATTTTATAACCCTCGCCAAACGCTTTGGTTTTGAATTAATGAATCAGCAGGATTTGTCCTATTTTGCTGCCCCCACCTTAGACTATTTATTAAACGTTACCCAAAAACATAAAGACCGATTACTCAACGATTTAAATTTATCCGCTGAACAATTGCAAAAATTAGACGACTCAAATCGACATTATCAAGCAAAATATCAAGCAGGGGATTATGGTTACGCTTTATTGAATTTCAAAAAAATCGAATCGCCTCAATTTTTAATCAAAGCGGCTGAAACCGAGGATTTTCAAAACATACAAACTTTATTTAAACACTGTTTTCAAGAAAACTTAACCGCCGATTTTTGGCAATGGAAATACAACGACTCGGAATCAAAAGCGCTGTGTCTTTGGAAAGATAACGCTTTAATTGCGCATTATGGAGGGCTTCCCCGAAAAATTTTATATTTTTCAAGCCCTAAATTAGCCGTGCAAATTGGGGATGTCATGGTCGAGTCTGCTCAACGAGGTACCTTGGCTTTTTTTGAAATGGCCGCCACCTTTTTAGAACGTTATATTGGTCATGGTAAGGCTTTTTTTCTAGGCTTTGGCTTCCCAAATGAACGGGCAATGAAAGTTGCAGAACATTTTGGTTTATACCAACAAGTTGAAACCATGGGCGAAATGTCATGGCCGTTGAGTCATTCTCGCCCTAAACTAACCTCGCATCTTAAAGTTATTACTTTAGACAACATTGAAACCTATAAGCTCTTTATTGAAACGCTCTGGCACCAAATGGCAACCGATTTAAAAGATGCCATTGTAGGGGTTCGTGATACAAACTATTTAATCAGTCGGTACTTAAATAACCCGAAACCAACTTACCATATTCTAATGGTAAAACAACGCTTTAGCCAAAAATTTATCGGTATTTTAGTCTTCAGCATGAATCAACAACGCTGTGATATAGTAGACCTTATTGCACCCACCGAGTCGATCCCCTTATTGATACAACATGCGCAACGATTTGCGGCTCTGCATCAATGTAACCAATTATGTTGTCAAATAACGCAAGGTTTTTCATCGTATTTTCAATCCCCAAATACCACCTACACTCCATTAGATATTCGTATTCCCACCAGCATCTGGGACACAAAACAACCCACCGTCAAGTCGATTAAAAATCGCTGGTGGTTAATGGCAGGTGACATGGATTTTCGATAAAGACCCTGTTACTTTTACCAAATATTTTATTAAATTGAGTCTCCCCCTATACTATGACCTTAGCGACTGAATCGACCTATTTGCCTTCGAGTCCTACGCCATTAGCCCTTGGCTCATGGTTAGTCTTAGCCCCCCACCCTGATGATGAAACCTTTGGTATGGGTGGCACTTTATTATTAGCTAAAAAAGCCCATATTGAAGTCGATGTTATTTTTTTAACCGATGGTTCAGCCTCTGATGCTAACAAACCTGACCTCGTAAAAATTCGTGAACAAGAAGCAACAAAAGCCTGTAAAAAATTAGGAATTAACGAGGTAATTTTTTGGCGAGAAGTTGACCGAAAATTAACGCCATCAACGCATTTAATTCAAAAACTCAGTGCCTTTATTACGGAACGAAACTACGCCAGTGTTTTTTTTCCATCGCCTCAAGAGCCGCATCCAGATCACCGAATAACTGCGGTATTAGCGTGGGAAAGTTTACGAAATATTCAGTTTAGTGCCACGCCCATTAGCTACGATATTTCAGTCCAAGGCTATACTAATCAACTGATTGATATAACAAAAACCATCGAAAAAAAAGCAACCATAATGAACCTTTATGCCAGTCAAATGAGTGGCAATCATTATGTTGAACGTATTCTAGGGCTTAATCAAGCACGCGCATGGTCATTGCCGCGCTCAGTTTCTCATGCAGAGGCTTTTTATCATTGGCCAAAAGAAGA
>JAGLBU010000348.1 GCA_023146575.1 Methylococcales bacterium | reverse complement strand
GGTTAAATCAACTTTGCGGCCATTGATTAATAATTTATTAGCTTTTCGTTGCTCATGCCAATGATACGCTTCAAAACTCAAGGCACAATCTCGCCGAGTAAAACTTTCCTGCCAATCTTTTTCAGCTAATGGCTGACATTTATCTTCACGAATTAATTGCACTGCAATTTGTCGTGCTTGTTGAAAACAATTGCGCTGATAAAAAACTAAATCTATATCAGAGTCTGAATTTTGCGCATCTATTAATAGAGAGCCTGTAATCCCGATATTTTTAGTATCAAGTCCTTGCTGTTCAAAAAGCTGACACAATAAAATTAAATCATTAATCACGGTATCTTTGCTTGAACAAGACAGCAAGCTTTGTAATTTTTTAGAGGGGCGATAATGTTCAGCAATATCATCCACTGCAATCGCATGCACATGGGCATCAATGGGCGCGGAATAATAAAGATAATGGGGATAATGTTGCTGTAAAAATTGATTCCCTGCGGTGGTATTAAATTTTTTCCAGTGTTTTTGTTGTAGACGATAGCGTAAACACCCTAAAACTTTCCCTGCTTCAAGCCCTTCTTTAATCACGGAAAAATACAAGCCTTCATTGGTTTTTAGCGCGTCTTTTTGTTTATATAAAGTCATAAGGCTTTTTTCTCATCTAATTCCAGAGTTATACCTTTTACAGTAACGCCATTGGTTTTAAGCTGTTCTATGACTATTTTTCCAGAAGCTTTTAGCGTTTGTAATATTTTTATGGGATCGAGTGCTTTTGTTTGAGTGTTACTGGCTTTATCCGTTTTTGAGGTTTTTTTTTCAATGGGTAAATAACGGTCAATATTAATTTTATTGACTAATAAATCAAATTTAACCGTAGGGTCTGAAAAACTATGGATGTTTACCTTGCCTTTTAAGAGGGTTTTGTCCACATTTAAGCGTAGATTGTTAATGATGGCTTTATTTTTATTGGCTTCTAATTTGAGTGAGAGTGCAATCGTACTTAAGACATTTTTATTCGCCATTTTAGGTAACACAATACCAAATAAAGGTAAAACATTCCGTGGATTAAAGGGGGCAATTTTCAATGAGGCTAAGGTTAAATTTTGCTGCTCTAAATCATATTGACCTTTGGCACTAAGATTTAATTTTCCATTATCAATCCTAAATTTAGATACCTGTAATTGCTGTTGGGCATTATTAAACGTTAAATCCGTTGCTAGGTTCAAGGTTAATACTTTTTTATGGATGTTTTTTGGGATACTAAAGCCCATAAGGGCAGACCATTTCATCAGGTCAAGCTGTTTAATGACGGTGGATAAGGTTAAATTTTGGGACTCTAAATTATATTGACCTTTGGCGCTGAGATTTAATTTCCCATTATCAACTCTAAATTTACGCACACGTAATTGCTGTTGGGCTGTATTAAAGCTTAAATCCGTTGCTAGGTTCAAGATTAACATTTTTTTATTGACGTTTTTTGGTAAATTAAAACCTATAACGGCTGACCATTCCATCAGGTCAAGTTGTTTAATAACAGTGGATAAGGTTAAATTTTGGTGTTGTAAATTATAATACCCTTTGGCTTTAAAGACGAGCCTGCCACTATTAATTTCTATGTCGTTAAAACTTAATACCTGTTTTTGTTGATCAAATTTAAAATTGCCTAATAATTGCACCGTTAATGAATCTGTTGCAATCAAGGGGCTTTGAGTTTTAAGTTTGAGTTGGGTATTTTGTAATTGAAAATAATCTAAGGCTTCATTGACGCTAAAATCGGTTGAAAAATTGACAGATTGTTTTAATTCAGGGGTGTTATTAGCAAGATCAAGTGACAATTTGAGTGGAATCG
>JAGLBU010000347.1 GCA_023146575.1 Methylococcales bacterium | reverse complement strand
TAACGCCGTAGCGTAAGGGAGCAACTTTAATCATGATTTAATCTCTATCATTTTGGTGAGGTAATTATGCGATAATTTTATCTTTAAGAGCAAGGGATAATTAAAAATATAGCCACCCCAAAACTCTGTTTTAAAATTTATGAGCAGTCATTTTATAGGGTGTATTAATAACAAGAAATACACCATTCAAAGATGGTTCTCATCTCTTTGCTCAGCACACCTTACCAGCTTGTGTTGTAATAAATAGTTTTTGAGATAAGATCATGAAAAGCCTTAAATTCTTAGTACTAACCAGCTTATTATTAATGCTCCCTAAAGCACAAGCAAAAATAGCATTATTAATTGGTAATGATGCTTACACTGGGAATCCTATTCCTGCTTTAGATAAAGCTGTTAGTGATGCCAAACGATTAAAAAATAAATTAATAGGCTTAGGTTTTACAGTAATTTTTAAAACCGATTTAAATACTGAAGAAATGCGCAATGCAATTATTGAATTTCATGATGCACTCAAAAAAAATAATGAAGTTGGGCTTTTTTATTATGCAGGGCATGGGATGCAAGTAAATGGTGATAACTTCTTAATTCCCGTTAAATCAAATATTACACGTGAATTTCAAGCGAAAAAAAATGCTATTAATGCCGATGAAGTTTTGGAAGCTATGTTTAGTGCCAATACTAAAATTAATTTAATGATTTTAGATGCTTGCCGAGATAACCCACTTGCTAGTCGAGGTGGAAAACGTGGATTAGCTGCAATTTCGCGTAAAGGTACTTTTATTGCTTATGCCACTCAGCCTAATACAGTCGCAGGAGATGGCGTGTTCATGGATTACCTTTCTAAGCGAATTATGGAGCCTTTACCTATTGATGAAATGATTAAAAAAGTAAGAAATGATGTTCGAGATAAAACAGAAGGCTCTCAAGTTCCTACGTATAATAATAATTTAGCATTTGATTTTTATTTTAATAAAAGTGGGTCTATCAATAAAGAAAAATTCGAAACCACGCCCACAATAACACCAAAATCACAAAATAACCCAAGTCAAGTGATTGAAAAAATCATTCCTAAAGAAGAAGTTAAGATTATTAAAACACAAATAAAAAAGACCGTTTTTTTTAATATTCTTAAAAATCAGGAAAAAAGTAACCTTTTATCAGGAGAGCTACATAGTCTTTTTAAAAAATCAGGCTTTAAAATTACAGGTAATAAAAAAGATGCAACTTATATTTTAAACGTAGAGTTTATAGTCTCTTCATCAGATAAATCTATTTTAGAGGGCGCTGACTTAAAACCTCGTTTTGTTGATATGAATATTTCTCTTAATAAGACTATAAGTAACGAAGTTGTTTATGTAAAAAGTAGCTCTGGTATTTATCCACATAAAGATGAATATTTAGGACATAAAAAAGCCGCTTTGAAAGCAATTGATAAAATTCAAGACTCTTTTGCTGGATCGTTACGTTTGCTTGAAAAATAGCCAGATACACATTAGAGTTTATCTAGCTATTGAGGCTTATTTTTTAAATAATAGTCCAACTCTGCGATTCTTTGATCGTCCATTTTCTGTGCTATTATCCGCAATAGGGTTATCTTCCCCCTCACCAATAGCGTTTAATTTAACGGCAATTGCACCGTATTGTATAAATTTTTTCATCACATTTTTAGCACGCCTTTCTGAAAGAGTTTTATTATTTTCAGCCGTTCCCACGTTATCGGTATGTCCTAAAATATAAATACGATATTCTGGGTGCTCTTTTAATACTTGAGCAATTTCTTTTAAAACAGTATAACTTGAAGGCTTAATAGTATCTTTTCCAAAATCAAACTGGACAACAGATTCTTCTAAATTAAAGCTTGCCTCCTTCTTTCCTTCCGATAAGGCATCATCAATTGACTTTGCAATTCCACGCGTTTTAGTTGCTATCTTTATAGGGTTTTTTGTAACAATAACATTCATTAAACTTTGTATAAACTGGTCAACAATTTTAGTTTCTATTTTTTTAATATCATCAATAGCACCAGTTTCTGAATAACTAAAACTATTAACCCCTGTTTGTGTATCTATTAGTCTTGTATGAATTGTAATTTTATTATTATTAATGTTAAAAGAACCTGATATTAATTGAGATGCGCCAACAATTTTCCCAAACTCGGGAGCAGTTTTAGGGTCAATAAGACCGTCTTGTGGTAATGCCATTTCTGCAATAGTTGCGTCAATTCTTAAACGTTCAACAAAAGGTAATCCTGTTTTTTGAATCATAAGCGAGGTTAAATCAGCAGGAATACTTTTTGAAAAAACATTATATTTAGAATCATTGTTATTATTCTTAAACTCAACAATCGCCAGTGCTTTTAAGCTAACATCAATATCTTTTAATAATTTTTTCAGTGTTTCATTATTAGGATCATTACGTAGTGCATCGGTATAATATTTTCGAGCTGCATCAATATCACCAGATTTTAAAGATAACTGACCTTTACTAACCGCTTCAATTTTTTTCATCATCCCTTTTCCTTGCTCAGCGATTTTTTGTTTTTCCTCAGCGGTTAAAATATTTCCAATACTACCTGATAACTTTAAGACAACTTTTTTAACAATTTCATTAATATCATTAATATTTCCTGTTATATTTTCAGCACGTAATTGTTGACCCGTTTCTGTCTTAATCATACGAGCATTAATTGTAATTTTATTATTATTTATATGGTAACTTCCTGTCATCATATGAGATGCACCCGCAATTTTTCCAAATTCAGCCGAATTTGTTGCGTCTATAATACCTGATTGTACTCTTGACTGTTCCTCTAATACCTTATTTAAATTACCTCTTTCTAGCAATTTAATACCTTTAGTATTTGATAAAAAAGAAGCCATAAGTTCTGGAATTCCTAATTTCAACCAATTATATTTTGATATTTTTTTAAGATTTTTAAATTCTGAAATTGCAAGGTTAATTTTTAAATTATTCTTCTTGGTAGTTGCAGAGCTATCTTCTGTATTAGAAAATGCTT
>JAGLBU010000346.1 GCA_023146575.1 Methylococcales bacterium | reverse complement strand
CAAGGGCTGAAAAGGTTGTATAAAATATTTTTAATTTACATAAAATTTACATAAGGGAAAGTTATGAAAAATTTAATTCTTAGCGTTGCGACTGTTGCAACATTATCCATTGGTTCTTACGCCTCTGCGGCAGGTATTACGATTGATACCTTTAATGATCCAAATATTGATATATATGCAGTGAGTGCAAGCAGTACAGCAAGTTCAGGTTCTAAAGCAGTTTCAGGTGTTATTGGCACGCATCGTACAACAGACGTTGAGCATGTATCAGGGCCTTTGGGCGGAAACAGTGCCATTGTTGCGGGGCTTTTTAGTTATAGCTCTGATACCTTTACTAAAATTAAAAGTAAAACAACATGGGATTCAAACGGTGCAGGCTTAGGTGGTGTGGATTTAACACAGGGTAATGCCTTAACAGAGCAAGGTTTTAAGCTTAATATTGCAAGCATTGACCAAGGAATGATTGATTTAACCTTTAGCTTAAGAGATTCGGATGGGGACACGGATAGTGTCACTATTAGTGGTTTAGGTCAAGGATTGCAATATGTTTTATTCAGCCAATTTACTAATTTAGCACTTGATTTTACATCCATTCAATCTATTTCAATGGGCGTGACTCAGCTATCAAATGCGTCAGATTTAGCGATTGATTTTTTTGAAGCGGATGCGATTCCTCCTAGCTTAACTACACCACTTCCAGCAGCTGTTTTCTTATTTGGATCAGGTTTAATGGGCTTAGTAGGCTTTTCAAAACGTAAAAAAATTAAAGATGCTTTAAGTGCTTAAACGCCTATAAAAATATAAACAAAAAAGATTAGCCTCAGGTTTTTATAAACTTGGGGCTTTTTTATTTAGATCAGTCCGTAAATTTGATGGCGTTTAATGATGCCATTCGCCCACACTTTATGGGTAGCAATTTCACACATTGAATCATTCATCTTAAAAACAGCTTTCGCATTTTTTTCTAAAATAGCATTGGCAACGCTTAAGTCTTCCTGCTTTACTCGATAACAGGCCTCAATATCTCTAATTTGCTGGGGATGAATCGCAGTTTTTCCAATTAAACCACAGCTTATATCATGTTGGGTTTCTTGTTGTAGTAAATATTGATTGTTTAAATGCTCAAAAACAGGGGCAGTTAACTCAAAACCATAGGGTTTAAAGGTATTAATTAATTGATAAATCACTTGCCCTAGCGAAGTTTCATACAAGGTTATTTCTTGCGCGCGCCGCAGACCTAAGTGTTGTAATAAGTCATTACCCCCAATACGTAAGGCTAAAATTTCATTCTGATAATTTTTTGAGATCAAATAATCGCGTAAACAAGCCATTTTTGCTTGTTCAAACACGGATTTGGTTTCAAGCGTTGGCATATTTTTAAAACCTTTTCCACATACTAATGAAAAATAAGCATCGGCATTATTTAAATCCAGTTTGGGGAAAACAAATCCTGTCATATTTTCAATCGCGGGCAAGTCTAATAACTTTTCTAAAATTTGGGGATTGCGGACGCGAATGAAATGTAGTCTGCGGGTATTGGGTTTTAACTGAGGTAATAAGGCTCGAATACGACTGAGGGCCTGATCTAAATCTTCATTGTGAATGGAATCTTCCGTACAAAATACCATTGAACGTAACAGTGGGTATTTTTGACCATTGGCAATTTCGACCAAATTATCTTTAATTGCAGGGATATATAAGGTTGCGCCCAACTGTATTGCTTCAATCATTTATCATCTCTTTAATAATAGCGGTGGCTTGGTAAGGCATTTGTGGGTTTTCAATCATGGTAATTTGTTTTTCTTTCGCTAAAAGTGTGAGGTGTCGTGTTTGTGGTGCTTGTCGATTTTTTAAAATAAGATAGTCGGGGACACGGCGTAGCAATACGCGAGTCGCTTCTCCAATACCTGGTTTTATAAGATTAACATTTTGAATGCCGTATTCTGTTTTTATTTGTTGAATAAAATTGCTAGACTGCTGATTTATGTATGCTTTTAAATCATGTTTTTGGGGGGTATCGAATTTTTTTTGAGCGGATATGAATACTTCATCCACCATTATCATGGTTTCATCAATAAACCAACGGCTTAAGTCGGCGGCTAAAAACTGCTTATAATAAAGGCAACCGTGAAAATCGTCATCACCAATGTATTTTTTATTTAAAATAGAGCGACTAATAAGCCCTGAAACAATTGAATTTAACAGGCTTGATGGAATGAGATAATCATCAAAACTTGCGGTAACCGCCGCGACCCCTGCAATATCATTTAACACATATAAATCAGAGTTAATAGCGGTGTGATAATGTTGATTAAAGACTAAAACACTTTGATTTAATTCGTGGGCAATAACGCCTTTTCCTGTCCAACCATCAATAAAAGTGAAGCCTTCAATATTTGTATGATGATGTAAAATATACTGCAAGGCATTATGATCAATACCTCGGTCACGGATAATTGAAATAGAATAATGCTGGCATTTACGCTTAAAATGGCGTTGTAAAATTCGTTTTAATAACACCCCAATAGGCGTTCCTGCACGGGCGAGTGATATTAGAATAATTTCCCCCTGTTTTTGTTGGTTAATTTCAAGAGCAAGTGTGACTAGATCCTGTGCTAATTGCGCTTTATTTTGTGTGAAAATTTTGTGAAATAAATCTAAATATAAGGGCGATGGTAATGATTCATGGGTAATCATTTCACTGTAATGA
>JAGLBU010000345.1 GCA_023146575.1 Methylococcales bacterium | reverse complement strand
GCCATCTGAAATCATCGTTAATTCATTATAAGCAATGCTTAACAGTTGGCTTTCATACACCGATTTAATATGCTGATTAATTTCTAATAAAAAATCTTGATTAATTTCAACGTATTTAAGCGTGGCCTGAAAACGTGTTTTTAAATTAATATCCATCGAACAAAAACCATCATACAATTCAAGTTGTTCAATAATTTCCCAGTCCTGCACCAGTAATGGATGAATCGTGTGATTAAAACGTTTAACATAGTTATCAGGTCGTAAAAAAACCGTCTCATAAAATAGAAATTTACTCACCACCACCTGTCGGTTCAGATCAAAACCTGCTTCCCAGCTATCGCTCACCAAATCGGTATCGGTTAGCAAGTCTTTTAACGCCAATTCAATCTCATTTTGCGCCATCATTTCCTCGCATATTTTTTTGTTTCATCAGTTTTTCACCAATTTTTTCAGCAATAATTGGGTAAATATTAGGGGCAAATTCAACCGTTCTTTCATCAATTTTTCGTAAAAACCCTCGATTTAATAATAAGCCGACCGCAAACATTCGTGACCAATCTGAATAGCGCCGCGCTTTTTCAAGTTCGGTTTTTTCAATCACCATTTCCAACTCATCATTTTTATTAATTCTAAATTCAGTAAATTGAAGAATACACTCAAAAATCAATTCCTCTTCTTCTTTAGTTAAAGGCCCTGGTGCGGTAAATTCCAGTCGATATGATAATAAGGTCGTAAAAAAATCCACCATCGCCGCACAAATAAACGCAAACAATGAAAAGCTTTGCCACATCGCTAACGATGGCGTGACTTCACGAGTTAATTCCTTATAACTTAACAATAACGGTGGACTGGATAAACTATGCCCAAACTGGCTTGATAATTGATTAACCTGCCCTTGTACCATTTGAAAATTGTTTCTAAAACTCAAATAGGCTTTTTCTAACTGAGTCGTCGTATCCAATAAGGTAAGACTTTGTTGCAGCTTAAAAATATGTGTTTCTAAGGTTTTAAATTCTTGCTCTAATCGTTGATTATTTTGTTTTTTTTCGTCATAAAGATCTTTATAATGCTGCCAAATAGGCCCCTCTCCTATTTGATCTTTATAATTTCCCGTCATTTCAGGGTGTGTCCCTAAATAAGCTTTGGAAACCTCCAATCCTACTTTTTCTAATGCTTGACGTTGCTGGCGTAAAATAGTGGCTTTTAATTGAATGGTTTCGTTTAAATATGCCCTTACATTCACTCGAATTTCATTTAAACGATCAATATGAATACTGTCCTGTTGAGAAATTTCATAAAATTTAAAGTACGAAAAAGACACCGAAGCCGATAATGCCACTAACAAGGATAATAAGGCGGAAAAATAACGCAGGCGATTAGCTTTCCAGTGAATGCCAGCAATTTCTAACGAACAAATCACAATAATCGACTGAATGGCAACCGTAATCACCAACGCAATCCAGTCCGTAATAAAATGCGATAAACCATAATAGGTGGTAAACCCTGAGGCGACACTCAGCATTAAGACAATCGGAATCGTCCAAATTTTTAACAGCCCCACAAATAAAGACTGAACATGATTAATAATTCGCCCAACACCGCCTGAGCTTTTTTGTTTTTGAAATTTCAATTGTGCCATTAAATAAAAAGTTGCTAATAAGGTAATAATTTTTTCAAAATAATCGGACTATATACGTTGACCAAAAAGTGCCGTGCCAATGCGAACTATCGTCGCACCTTCAACAATCGCCGCTGTTAAATCAGCACTCATTCCAAACGAAAAAGTGTCTAACTTAAGGTCATTTAAAGATGCTACCACTTGATAAAGTTTACGATACGGCAAGCGTTGTAATTCATAATCAAGTTGCGGTTCAGGGATTGCCATCACCCCACGTAAATGAATATTTTTTAATGC
>JAGLBU010000344.1 GCA_023146575.1 Methylococcales bacterium | reverse complement strand
CATTTAAAGGAGTATTTATAATGGCTAGAATAAAAGATAATATTTATGATTTAAAAAGTCAGTTAAAAAATACTGATGGTTTAGACAGGACGCCTTTGCTTTCAAAAATAGAGCGTTTAAAAACAACAGCCGAGCATCAAATTAGAGAACATCAAAAAGATGTTGATTTTCGGACAAAAGAATTTACAGTTGAATTAGTAGTTCAAAAATATTCTGATGGATTAGAGGATGATTCTAATGAGTTATTTATTCCAGATTATCAAAGAGAATTTACATGGTCTCAAAAACGACAAGCTAAATTAATTGAATCACTATTGATGGGATTACCCATTCCCTATATTTTTGTTTCAGATATAGCATCTGACGATGATGAATATGATGGACGTATTGAAATAGTTGATGGTTCACAGCGTATTCGCACTTTATATGCTTTCCTTGATGACGCATTAGAATTGATTGGTTTAGAACTAATAACAGAGCTTAATGGTTTTAGATTTAATGATTTATCGCTTTCAAGACAACGACGTTTTAGGCGTATTCCTATACGAATAATTGAATTAAGCCAGCAATGTACAGAAGAAACTAGACGAGATTTATTTGAACGAATTAATACAGGAAGTGATGATCTCAAAGAGGATGAAAAACGCAAAGGGTCTAAATTAGGTAATACTGCATTGTATCTTGAAGTGGTTACCGTTTGCTCTGAATCACTTAAATTTAAAGAATTAGCCCCTATGTCAACAACCGTTGAAAAACGAGGGGAACGAAAAGAATTTACCCTGCGTTTTTTTGCATACCTTGAGAATTATCTTAATTTTGGGCATGTGGTTCGAGACTTTTTAAATGAATATATTGAATCACAAAAAGAAATAACTTCCGAACAAGTAAGCTTAATGAATGAGGAATTTAATCGTATGCTTGAATTTATGAAAACTTGGTTTCCGCATGGATTCACAAAATCATATAGTGCTAAAACAACACCAAGAGTAAGGTTTGAAGCTATTTCAGTAGGCGTTGCTTTAGCTTTAAGAGAAAACCCTGACTTAAAAATAACAAACTTAGATTGGTTATTTAGTGATGCATTTAAAAAACATACTACTTCTGACGGTTCTAATAGCAAACCTAAGGTCATTGCAAGAATTGAATATGTCCGAGATAAATTATTAGAGAGTTAAATGGATTTTATAAAAGAAGATCTACAAACGCTTACAGGTGAAATAAATGATTTTTTAGAGCTTATTAAGTTTTTCGATAAAACTGAAAAAATTACAGATGAATCTGGAAATATTTATTCTATTAACGAGTCATTAAAAAATACTTTAAAAGGAAAAGTCTTTTTATTATTATATAATTTAATTGAGTCAACACTGAGAGAATCTATAACACATATTCATGATGTGCTAAAAGATGAGGAAATTCATTTTAATCAATTAAGGCATGAATTCAGAAAAGAGATTTTAAATCGTGCAAAATCAGATAAAATTGGGGTTGATAACCTTTGTAAAAGTACAGCTTTAGATATATCTACACAACTTTTAGCAGCAACATTTCGAGCAAAGATTATTTTTTCTGGAAATATTGACCATCAAGAAGTTTGTAAACAGGCTAAAATATATGGATTTAAAACAGGCTCTGAGTATCAACAAACAAAACATGGTAAAAGTTTAGAGCTTATAAAAGATAAAAGAAATGATTTAGCGCATGGAAACGTTTCATTTTCTGAAATTGGTAAAAGTTATTCAGTTGAGCAAATGAATGAATTTTCACAAGAAGTTATCAATTATCTTGAAAGTATTACAACTCATATTTCTAATGCCTTAATTCAAAAAGATTATCTTGAGCAAAAGGCTTGTTGAAAAGTGGTTAAATGAATTGCACTTGTTAGTTGAACCCACGTTATAATTTAAAGAAAACAGCCTAACCCTTTGCCACAATCCTTGGAAATTTTAAACATTATGACAGATCAAAACACCACTCATT
>JAGLBU010000343.1 GCA_023146575.1 Methylococcales bacterium | reverse complement strand
ATGCCTTTAAAAGCCCCCAAACTATCAATAATCGCCTGATTTTTAACCCCAAGATGGGTCGCAATCGCAATCGCGGCCAATGTGTTTAACATATTATGCCAACCAGGCATGTTTAACGTAACGTCTAAAGGCTCATGAACTTCTCCACGCAAGACTTTAAATGAGGTTTTCAGACCTTGCTGTTTAATTTCAACCGCTCGAATATCCGCTTGTTCTGAAACTCCATAGGTTGTAATTGGTTTTGAAATTTTTGAAACAACTTCCTGCACACCTTTATCATCAATACACATCACTGCCATGCCATAAAAAGGTAAATGATGTAAAAATTCAATAAAGGTTTCCTGCAGTTTTTGATAACTACCTTCATAGGTTTCAAGATGATCGTGATCTATATTGGTCACCACTGCCATCATCGGCTGTAAATACAAAAATGAGGCATCACTTTCATCCGCTTCGGCGACGAGATATTTGCCTGTGCCGAGTTTTGCATTGGTACCTGCACTGTTTAAACGCCCCCCAATGACAAAGGTAGGGTCTAAACCCCCTTCTGCTAAGATGCTAGCGATTAAGCTGGTGGTTGTGGTTTTTCCATGCGTCCCCGCAACGGCAATTCCAAAACGAAAACGCATGAGCTCAGCTAACATTTCCGCACGAGGAATAATAGGAATACGCTGTTGATAGGCTTCTTTAATTTCAGGGTTTTCACGATCAATTGCTGTTGAAACCACCACCACATCTACATTGGCAATATTTTTTGAATAATGACCAATATAGATGCTAATACCTTGAGATTTTAAACGCTCTGTAGCGGTAGACTCTTTAATGTCAGAGCCTGATACTTGATAACCAAGGTTTAATAACACCTCGGCGATACCACTCATCCCCGTGCCACCAATCCCAATAAAATGAATTTTTTCTATATTACCCAGGGCGTTTGTTGGCATTTTTATTTTTGAATACATAATTAAACCGCTACTTCAGCACAAATATCGGCCACTATTTTTGTTGCCTCTAATCGGGCTTTATTTTTTGATTTTTTTGACATTGTTTCTACGTTATTTGAGACCTGATGAATCGCATTAACCAGACTCTCTATGGTTAATTCTTGTTGTGGTAATAAAAGTGCGGCTTCGTCATCGGCTAAATACCGAGCATTTGCCGATTGATGATCATCAATTGCTTGTGGTAGAGGAATAAAAATAGCGGGCAACCCGCAGGCTGAAACTTCGCTGACGGTCATCGCCCCTGCCCGACAAATCACCAAATCCGCCCATTGATAGACTGCAGGCATATCGCTAATAAAAGCAAATACTTCAGCATTAACGTTTAAACTTTGATACGCTGACTCAACTGATTTTTGCATAGATGAGCCTGTTTGATGCTTCCCCCTAACATTTTCTATTTTTGCCAACACTTGGGGCAGTAATTCATTTAAAATTTTCGCGCCTTGACTGCCACCTACGACCAATATTTTTAAAGCTTCTGCTGGATTTTTATCCACTTGTTCAGGTAATCGTGTAAAAGCTTCCCGTAATGGATTACCCGTACATAAAGTATTTGTTTTAGCAGAAAAGCTATCAGGAAACGCTTCCAGTTTTCGGGTGGCAACTTTTGACAATAATTTATTGGTGGTTCCAACTACGCGGTTTTGCTCGTGTATCACCAATGGAATCCCCAGCAATTTTGCCATCAAGCCACCAGGTGCTGCCACAAAACCACCCATACCCAGCACCACATTGGGTTTTCGTCGACGTAAAATAGTAAATGCCTGCCAACATGCCTTCATCAAATGGAAGATACTTTTACATTTTGAGGAGAGCCCTTTGCCTCTCAGACCTGACACCGACAACCAGTCAATTTCAATATGATGTTCTGGAATAATCCGCGCCTCTAAGCCTTTTTTAGTGCCTAACCAACTAACGTCCCAGCCTTGATCTCGTAAATATTCAGCCACTGCCAACGCAGGAAAAACATGCCCGCCTGTGCCACCTGCCATAATAACTATCCGTCTTCCCATTTTTTATTTCTCTTGGATTTTTGAGTGGTTGTCGTGACAACTTCATAATGAATTCTAAATAATAATGAGAGTGCAACGCTCATCACAATCATACTGCCGCCACCATAACTCATTAATGGCAAGGTTAATCCTTTTGTGGGTAAAATTCCCATATTCACCCCCATATTGATAAAAGATTGAAATGCAAACCAAACTCCCATTCCATAGGCGACAAAGGCTGAAAAGCGTAAATCTAATTTCTCAGCTTGAGTGCCAATCGAAAAGGCTCTAAAGATCAATAAGGTGTATAAAATAACCACACTTACAACGCCAATCAAGCCTAATTCTTCCGCTATGATGGAAAATAAAAAATCGGTATGCCCCTCGGGTAAATAAAACATTTTTTGCACGCCATTCCCCAGCCCAACGCCAAAATACTCCCCGCGCCCAAACGCAATCAGGGCTTGTATTAATTGAAAACCTGTATTTTGAGGATCAGCCCAAGGATCCATAAAACTGGTAATTCGTGCCAAGCGGTAATCCGATGAATAAATTAATTCTCGACCTAGAACCAATACCACGGCAATTAAAATAACAAATTGCCATAATCGCGCCCCTGCTAAATACATGACCGACATCGCAATCGTCAATAACACCACTGAGGAGCCAAAATCAGGTTCTAATAATAATAGAACACAGGCTAAAGAGAAGAGCATCAGAGGCTTTATCAACCCAAAATTCTCATTTTCAACGGTTTCTTGATGGCGAACTACATACCCTGAAATATAAATAACCGAACAAAATTTCATTAATTCAGAAACCTGAATTCTCAACCCCATAATGGATAGCCAACGGGTACTGCCATTCACTTTAATACCAAAACCTGGCACTAACACCAATACTAATAAAAAAAGTCCAAAAATAAAAAATATAGATCCATATCGCTCCCAAAAACGCATGGGAACAAGTACCACGCCTGAAACCAAAACAAACGATAAGGCAATGTGCATTAATTGCCGCATCGGATAATGAAAACTATTCCCTGCAATTTTTTCCCCTAAATGCAAAGAGGACGACACCATCATTACATACCCCAAACTCATGATGCCTAAGGTAATGGTTAATAAAAACCAGTCAACCCGCGATTTTTCGTTTTTTTCAGCCATTATTTTAACTCCAGCGCCTTAACTGCCGCTATAAAAGACTCGCCCCGTTGTTGATAATTTTTATATTGATCTAAACTGGCACACGCGGGCGATAATAAAACCGTATCCCCAGCGATTGCTATTTGATGAGCTTTTTTGACTGCATCTGCCATTGTTTTAGCATGATAAATAGGGACACACTTTTCTAAAACCCGCTCTATTAAAAGAGCATCTTTTCCCATGACAATAACCTTTTTGACAGATCGATGGACACTGGCGGTTAATTCGGTCATATCCGCGCCTTTTGCATCCCCTCCAGCCAATAAAATAACCGTACGATGCATTCCCTCTAACGCGGCGATACACGCCCCAACATTGGTCGCTTTTGAATCATTAATCCATGTAACATCACGGATATAAGCCACGGTTTGCATACGATGTGGAAGTCCTTTAAACTTTTTTAAACCATTGCACATTTTATCTAACGGTAAATTAACCG
>JAGLBU010000342.1 GCA_023146575.1 Methylococcales bacterium | reverse complement strand
CAGCAAGGAAAGCCGTTGATAAATTATTGGTCATTAAAGACGATTATGCCTATTGCCAACCGTGTTTATCGCCCGTATGGGATACAGGGTTAAGTATTTTAGCGTTACAAGAAGTCGATAAAAAAGCCAATCACGACGTTTTAACACACGCCTATGAATGGTTAAAAACCAAACAATTATCCGATGAAGCAGGTGATTGGCGCATTGCACGCCCTAACGTAAAAGGCGGCGGCTGGGCGTTTCAATTTGAAAACCCCCATTTTCCTGATGTAGATGACACCGCTTTAGTTGCCTTTGCAATGGCCGAATTAGACGACAAAAAATACGAAGAACCCATCCATAGAGCCACCGAGTGGATTGTGGGAATGCAATCAAAAAATGGCGGTTATGGGGCGTTTGATGTTGATAACGATTATCACTATTTAGATGAAATTCCCTTTGCCGATCATGGCGCGTTATTAGACCCACCCACTGCTGATGTTAGCGCACGCTGTATTATGTTAATGGCACGAGTTCTTAAAGACCATGCCGAATATTTACCGACTTTAGAGCGAACCATCGCTTATATTCGAGAAGAGCAGGAAGATAATGGCTCATGGTTTGGACGCTGGGGCAGTAATTATATTTATGGAACGTGGTCAGTTTTATTAGGGCTGGAGCAAACGGATATTCCTAAAGACGACCCCCTTTATACTAATGCTATCAAATTTTTAAAAAATGAACAGCGGGACGATGGCGGCTGGGGCGAAGATAATCGTCACTATGAAATGGATGATTACGATGGCAGTTTTGATGTTAGCACCAGCTTTCAAACCGCATGGGCATTATTAGGGCTAATGTCCGCAGGTGAAACCGATTGCCCTGAAGTTGAAAAAGGCATTGCCTTTTTATTGGCAAAACAACAATTAAATGGCGTTTGGGATGATCCTTGTTTTACTGCCCCAGGCTTTCCAAAAGTCTTTTATTTAAAATATCACGGTTATGATAAATTTTTCCCTTTATGGGCGCTGGCTCGCTACCGTAATGAATTAGAAAAATAATGTTAATTGGAATTATTGTCGCCTTACCCGAAGAATTATCCACCTTAACCCCGAAAAAATTAATGAGGGGGCAAAGCCTTTTTATTAATGAGGACTTAGTGATTATGTATTCAGGAACAGGGCGTGAGAATGCCATCACTGCGGCCAATAAATTAATCTCAAAAGGCGTAAAGGGACTCATTAGTTGGGGCTGTGCAGGTGCTTTAGCGCCTAATTTAGCATCAGGCACCTTACTTTTTCCTGAAACAATCATAACGGCCACAGGCGAAACACTCAACGTTAGTGAAAACTGGCTGACACATGTGAAAAAAAACTTACCGATTGTTCACCGATCCGTTATTTTAGTCGAAAGCTTAAGTCTTATCGAAAGCCCTGAAGAAAAACAACAACTACATGAAAAAAACCAAGCGGTGGCAGTAGACATGGAAAGTGCAGCGATCGTACAAGCGGCACAAACCGCAGGTATTTATAGCTTAGTGATTCGCACCATTAGTGATTCCGTTGACATTCAACTGCCTTCGATTATTTCAAAATCCATGAATGCCGAGGGCGAGGTTCAACAGGATAAACTGCTCCGATTATTATTAACACACCCTCAACAACTGCCCGCCTTAATTAAAGTGGGCTTTCATTTTCAAGCGGCTAAAAATAAATTAAAAGCCGTTTCTCAGCATCTTGATACAATAGTTAATTTTTGAATTAAAAATAATCCCATGCGTAAACCCTCTCTTTTTTCACTGGAACGATTACTAGACTGGTGGGCAGCTTATGTTTTACGCTACCGATGGTTATTACTCATTTCGACCCTTATTCTTTGTGGCTTCAGCTTATATTATACCCTGAATAATTTAGGGGTTAATACCAATACAGCCGAGATGCTGTCGCCTGATTTACCCTTTCAAAAAAATCGCCAACGTATCGAAAAAGCCTTTCCACAAGATGCCACCGC
>JAGLBU010000341.1 GCA_023146575.1 Methylococcales bacterium | reverse complement strand
ACGAATCTGAAACCAGCTTACAGTTTCCACAGTTTGCAATCAAACAACTCATCCCTGATTATTTAGTGCGCTCAAGACAAGAAGGGCGCAATAAAATAATGAACGAGTTTCGAGCCTTTATTCATAATCGCCTGTTAGAAGTGAAATTATAACCCCATACTACATCAACCCTAAAATACGATAGTCCCCTGTGGTTTTTAAAATAATTTTAACGGGGACATCGGTTTTATTTTTCCAATACCAGCCATGATTGCCTGCAAAAGGTATGGTTAATGTGCCACTCGATTGAAGCTCGGTCGCAATTTTAAAACTTTTAAAATAACCCGTGGTATCGCCTTCAGGTTCGCCATGAAAATCAAAATAAATTTTCGCACCATCCGTTTGCCATTCAAAAGCGAGTTTTTTATCCTTTTTAAGATAAAATTTATATTCAACCCCTTTCATCGGTGGCACAATCACGCTTACCGTATCGCGCCATAGTGCTTTTGTTTTAGTCTTGACTCGAATGGATTGCATTTCAGCTTCCACACGCTTAGGATCAACCACCTTAACCGCAATTTCTTCGGAGATTGGTTTAGCACTATTACTTACTGTAAAAGGTGATTTTTTAACGGGTGCTAATGCCGTCAAGCCCATTTTTTTACCAAAGCCTGTCAGGTCAATACCATATTCTGCGGGAAGCACCCCAAAAACTAAAATAATCGCTGCTAAAACAATCGCAAAACAGCTTGAGATAAAAAGACTTTTAAAGCTAGGGACTTCAGGCGCGTAATCATTCATAAGTTTGTAGTGAGGAAATAGCCTGTTAATTGATATCCAAATAAAACCAAGCCACCCGTCATTAATAGGGTGTTAGTATAAATGGCAAAGGTGTAATAACTTTTATAATGCCGCCAAAACCCAAGCGCAATTAAAATAAAAAATAAAGCAATAAATTGACCAAATTCAACCCCAATATTAAAGGCGATTAAATTTTGCCATAAGTTTTCTTTGGGTAAATTAAAATCTTGCAGTTTTGTTGCTAACCCAAAGCCATGACACAAGCCAAAAATAACAACCGCAATTTTTGTATTCGGCTGAAACCCTAGCAATCGTTTAAAACCGCCGAGATTATCAAAGCCTTTGTAAACAATGGATAATCCAATAATCGCATCAATAAAATAGGCATTAATCGCAATATTCGTCAGCACGCCCAATAGTAAGGTTAAGCTATGGCCAATAGTGAATAAACTGACGTATATAAATATATCTTTATGACGAAATAAATAAAAAATAACCCCGACGAGAAACAGTAAATGATCGTAACCTGTGACCATGTGTTTTGCACCGATATACAAAAATGGCGCAACCGCTAAGCCTTCTTGCGTGCGCAAAAAATTTTCGGTATTCGTGTCAACACCATGCGCTAACACTAAGGAGGGCATTAAAAATATTAAACCTAAAAAAAAGATATTCGCTGAGGTTAAGCCCTTTTGGTTTTTCATTGTTCAAAAATATCAAGTAACTGATTAAAATCAAAAGGCCGTGTAAGATAATCATCCATCAATGTTTCCTCTAGAATATAGCGAATGTTAGCAGCATCGGTTTTCTCATCCATAACCGCCACAACCGTTGGGGATTTATCGGTTCTTTCAAGCAGCTTCAATAATTTTAATTTGAACAAGACATCATTTTTATCCACATCTAATAAAATAATTTTAGAAGACTCTTGTAAGTTTAACGAATGAATGTCTTCACTGTAATGATAGCCTTCTAGCTGATAGTTTTCGTACATGACCAACAAGTTTTTAAGCACCGTAAAATGTATATCATCATCATAAAAATACACAAAGTCATATGAAATATGATATTTATCACGCCCTTCACAAGGCGTACTTAAAGGGATATCCAAATAAAAAACACTGCCAACACTTAAGGCACTACGAACATTAAGCGAGCCTGACATCAACCCCAATAAACGTTTACAACCACTTAGCCCAATACCTTTTTCGGGTTGTTTTTTACGTGCATCAAAATTTCGCACAAAGGGTTGAAAAATTTGATCAATTCTATCAAGGCTAATGCCAATCCCTGTATCCTTAATATATAAGTATAATTTCTCATCATCAACACGATGACTAAGAATGATACAGCCTTGTTTTTTATTATATTTAACCGCATTATCAATTAAATTGGTAATGATGTATTGAAAATATTTGCGATCAACCTCGATGTTAATATCGCTGTCTATACGATTGATTAACTTAATATCATGCGCCTTGATTAACGGTGCTAATGTTTGCAGACAGCCATCAATGAGACTTTTCACCGACGAGGACTCTATGCATAATTCTAGATCCCCTTTTTCCAATCGTGCTACTTCTAAAATTTCGTTAATTAAGCCCGTCATATAAGAGCCCGCTTTTAACATATTATCGACACAATCTTGCTGTTTTGGGTTTAAATCACCAAACACCCCTGAACCTAAAAATTGTGTAAACCCTAAAATAGCCGAAAGTGGGGTGCGTAAATCATCGGTAACACAGGACAATAATTTATTTTTAGAGGCATTAATCGTTTCAATTTGCTGTTTTTTAGCGTCTAACTCCAGAAAGTTTTGCTTAAAAATGGCAATATTTTTAACTTGTTGCTGATTTAATAAATCAAAATTATGCCGCTCTTGTTGCAAACATTGATGCTGACGAAATTTTTCACTCACATCCACAAACAAAACATAGGTTTCATTGGTGCTGGGTAAAATATGAATATCGGCAATAATTCCGTGCTCAAAATTAACAAAATCTAACACAAAAATATCGTGGTCTTGATCGCTGGAAAACCAGCCTTCTAAAAAAATAAGTTTTTCATTGATGTGGTCGTTTAGCTTTAAATCAATCACACCATAATATTCAATATTAGGATGCCAACTTTGAATAAAGCCTTGTTTATTAAAACTTAAATAGGCAAATTTTCCCGCATCCAACCATAAACGTGACAAATATTGGCGTATTAACAGTGGTAATGTATTCATGAGGCTAATAATTGACTTAAAAGCCCAAAAGCTTCTTCTACTTGCTCGCCATTTTTAGCACTGGTCAAAAAAAGTTGACTCTCTTCTGCCTGTAAACGCGCTAAATCCTTATTTTTAATTTCCCACTGATCTTTTAAATCAACTTTATTCACAAACACCACAAAGGGAATATCCCCTTGTTGCGCTAAAATAGCCTGTTTAATATCTAATGCCGCGTCTAAAGTGGACATTCGTGTACCATCCAGCACTAATAAAAAACCTGCCGCCCCACGCAGATACATTTTCGACAATCGCTTAAAACTATTTTCACCTGCAATATCCCAAAGAATTAACTTGATGCTGATAGTATCATCAACCTTCACTAACTTGGTATCCATTTTAACCCCGACCGTGGTGAGATATTTATCAGAAAATTCATTTTTCACAAAACGCCCCACAAGACTGGTTTTCCCTACCCCAAAATCGCCTAAAACACATATTTTTTTTTGCAATACTTTCATCTTGCTGGTTATTCCTTATTAAAGCTCATCGTAAAACTAACTTTTCGTTGTAATTTATTACTACGCTTGGTTTGTGAAAGCTGTACCGCGATTTGTATATTGACCAAAGGCAATGATGGCTTTAATAATTCAAGCATTTTTTGCGCTCGTGTTTTTGCTAAAACTCTATTATATTCATTAGTATCCATACCATCGGTATAGCCTGTAATCGTTAAAACCATGGCTTTATTTAACTGCTGACTGAGCGTTGACATCTCGTTAATTTCATTTACCAACGCATGTAATCCCTCCGTTGTTGTTATAACACTCGCTCTTTTAGAAAAATAAATAGCCTGCCTTTCAACGCTTTCTTTCAACTGCTGTAACTTTATGGCTTCACTGATTTCAAGTGTACCCCATTGAACCTGATTCACAAATTTTAATGTAGGAATTTTCTTAGCCGTTTGTTGATGCCACCCAAGCGGTGCAACGCCTTTTAGGTGTAGCGTACCATCCTCATAATTAAAGTTTGCAGTGGCAGGTGGTTTAAGGTGTTGCGTAATAGATTGCGTATAATTTTGTAACTGCCCAAGGTTAATCTTTGTGACCCCTGTCAAAACGGGGGTAATATTCGTTATTTTTTTAATCCACGTTTTTGATGCAACCCCTGAAAGTGTCAGCACCGTGCCGTTAAGATCAACCTCAACATCGGGTGGAATTTTCAATACTTTTCGTAATCGCAAGATCACAATTTCAGGGGCTAAAGAATGATAAGGTTGCCAATCAACAATCACTTCATTGGTCTGTAAATCAGAGTTTTGTAACACGTGATAAGGATTCACAATCAACGGATCATACAAGCCTTTAATCGTTAACTTATCATGATCCGTATGATTATCCGTCACCACTACGCCATCGTATTGCGCTAATAAGATCAGATAATCACTGCGGCGTTGTTCAAATTCCCAGTGGTCATATGCCCAATACCCTAACAATAATAAAATCAGCAATAGTGGGATTAAAATATATTTTCCTGAGACAGAAGCGGTTTTTTCGTTCGCATTTTTACGCTCAGATAACAAACATTTATCAAGCTCAACATCAATGACGGCCAATGGCGCACTATCACCTTCAAAATTTTTTAACAGATCAATATACTGCTGATGAATATCACTTAAAATACCGTCAAATTGCGCGCGTAATTGATAGGGTGGAATCCCTTGAATCACGCAGGCTAACATGGCATAAGCACCTCGGT
>JAGLBU010000340.1 GCA_023146575.1 Methylococcales bacterium | reverse complement strand
TTAAAACCCAGCGGTCGCTATCAAATGGCGGAATTGATTGAAATTGGCGGTATACAGCCCTTAATGAAAGAATTACTGGATAGGGGCTTATTGCACGGCGATTGCTTAACCGTTACGGGTAAAACACTGGCTGAAAATTTAGCCGAGGTTAAAGCCTATCCTGAAGGTCAAGATATGATTCGCTCTTTTGACAACCCTATTAAAAAAGACAGTCATTTAACGATTCTTTATGGCAATCTTGCTACAGAAGGCTCGGTTGCAAAAATTACAGGCAAAGAAGGGCTAGTTTTTACAGGTTCTGCCAAAGTATTTGAAGCCGAAGAACAAGCATTACAAAGTATTTTAAACAATGAAATCATCAAAGGCGATGTTATCGTTATTCGCTATGAAGGCCCTAAAGGTGGGCCTGGAATGCGGGAAATGCTCTCTCCTACTGCGGCTATTATGGGCAAAGGATTAGGCAATGAGGTCGCTTTAATTACTGACGGGCGTTTTTCAGGGGGAACTCATGGCTTTGTTGTGGGTCATATTACCCCAGAAGCTTATGTTGGCGGCACATTAGCACTGATTGAAAATGGTGATAAAATTACCATTGATGCTGAAAGCAAACAATTAATGTTACACGTTGATGACAGCGAAATTACAGCCCGAAAATCAAACTGGCAACAACCTAGCCCTCGTTATACACGCGGTGTTTTAGCTAAATACGCCAAACTCGTTAGCTCTGCTTCTACAGGCGCTGTGACGGATAATCTAGACTAAAAGCTAAAGTGTCTAAAACGTTTCCTATATCATTCCAAGGATATTAAAAGCATTAGGCGCTCAAACGCTTCAAATAATAGACCTAAATCAGTCACTCATTTTTGCCCCATTACCCTACAATTATTTAGGATATACACATGAAAAGAGGATTGTTATTCATCCCCTTAGGTTTATTTTTTGTCTTAGGTTTTTTTTTATGGAAAGGCCTTAGCATTGACCCCACAAAACTACCCTCCGCGCTCTTAGGAAAACCCTTTCCTGAATTTAAAGTTGCTGCTTTAAAAGACCCTGAAAAAACACTAACGAATGCCGATCTTATTGGGCAACCCATATTGATTAATGTCTGGGCAACATGGTGCCCCTCCTGCCGCCAAGAACATGTTCAACTGCTTAAAATCGCACAAGAAAATAAAATTCCACTCATTGGTTTAAATTATAAAGATAATCGAGAAGCGGCACTCAACTGGTTAGATCAATTAGGCGACCCCTATCAATTTAATATTTACGACGAAAGCGGCATGTTAGGGCTTGATCTAGGGGTTTACGGTGCGCCTGAAACCTATTTGCTGGATAAAACGGGCGTTATTCTCTACCGCCATGTTGGTGTTGTGACCGAAGAAGTTTGGCAAAAATTTAAAGGAATGATTAATGAATAAATTTTTTTTAACACTCTTTTTAAGTCTGTGGTCATTTAGTCTATTTGCCGCGATTGATGTATATCAATTTAAAGACAATCAAAAGCAAGAACGTTTTCAAACCTTGGTTGCAGAGCTTCGGTGTCCAAAATGTCAAAATCAAAATTTAGCCGATTCTAATTCTGAAATTGCCACTGATTTGCGCCTAAAAGTGTATCAAATGCTCGAAGCAGATAAAAGTGATGACATGATTGTCGAGTACATGCTTGAGCGTTACGGTGAATTTGTTTTATATAAACCGCGTATGAGTGGGCAAACGTTTTTACTTTGGTATGGGCCGGCCTTATTATTAATCATTGGCTTAATCGCCATCTTTTTTATTTTACGTCAACGCCGCGCACAAAAAAAATTCACCAAAAGCCCTGATAAACACAATCTTGACCAAAGCCAACAACAAACGCTTGATGCGTTACTCAATTCCGATGATGGGAAAAAACAATGATGAACTTATGGCTCATAATCGCACTGCTGT
>JAGLBU010000034.1 GCA_023146575.1 Methylococcales bacterium | reverse complement strand
TTTCTCAGGCAAAATTATTAAGAGAGTGCTTCAATTATCAAGGTGAAATTCGCGCAACAGGACAGTACATGGCGGATCAAGCCAATTATTTATCTAGTGTAGGAGTTAATTCATTTCAGGCAAACAATGCCGATAAACTAAAGGTTTATTTACGATCATTAGAAGATTTTTCGGTTCAATATCAACAATAATAAATCTGTATTAACATCTCACTTTAAAAAACAACCTAATGTTTTGTGACTTATTTCGCAGTTGTACTAGGGGCCTGATGCATTTCTGTCTTTCATTTGATATTCTAAAACTCACAGATTAAACCAGCTATAACTAATTTGTGAGTTCAAAAAATTTGAACAAACCTTCTAACTATTATTGCTTATAAGTAACAATAATGTTAAAATGTAATTAAGCCTTAAAATGCAAAACTTAAGGTGGTAGTTTCACTAGAAAAAACTACCCACATTGCAGGCCTCCTGCTTCTCACTATTTTATTATTTTGGAAATATCATGAAAACTACATTAACTATTATAACACTTGCTCTTTCTTTGTTCGCAACCGCTTCTTTTGCTGCACCAGCAGGTACTAAAGTTGAAAAGTCAAAAATTATCGTAAAATCTCAGAACAAAAATGCAATAGCAACCTCTAAAGGCAAAAAGTCTGTTGCAAGTGTTGGTTCTGTTACAGCACAAGGCTCTAAAATTAAAAAATCAACAATTATCGTAAAATCTCAAAACAAAAATGCAACTGCAACTGCTGTGGGCAAAAAGTCTGTTGCAAGTGTTGGTTCTGTAAATCTTAAATAATTTATTATTTCCAAGCCCCACTTAGGTATAAGTGGGGCTTTTTACGTTACAGGGAAAGATGTATGTATTTACAAAAAAAAACATTAACAATTTTGTTACCCTTACTATTATCTTCTCCTGTATATTCGGGAGATTTTGACGATGGTATTAGCAATCGTGACCCAATTAATGATGACTTAAAACTAGAAAAAAATACAAACTATACGGTTCGAAGAGCTTTAACTAAAGCCAGAGTACTCACTAAAGTAAAAAATAAAAATCCAAATAACAAAAGAATAATAACTAATGATGGTTGCAATGGAACAGGGAATATTAATCTAGTTGCGACTAAACTAAGAGCAGGAACGACAATCATTAATAACTCCGATAATACTGGAACATCATCGGTCTGCACTCAATAGTTGAAAATTTAAGTTAATACCTTCTTTTTCGACTAAAATACATATGTTATCGCTCTTAACGCTTCAACCAAAAGAAAAATAAGCTCAATTACATTACTTGTTAAGTTTAGCGTTGATAATTACTTTAATTTAGGATGAAAATCATGCTGAACAAAAAAAATTTTCTTTTACCAAGTCTCTTTTCTGCCGCTCTTCTTACTTCCTGTGGCTTAAGTCCAACAAATGTTGACGTAGATATCAATAAAACCCTACCTGAAGCAAAAGCCACCGTCTACAGTCACGGAATCAGAAAGCTAGGTATGTTAGGCGATATATTTGCTCGAGCACCTTTAAACGTCATGAGTAAACAAATTGCCGATAACACAGGCACATCAACCTCAACAGGCGGAGAAGTCCCTAGAAATATTACCGAAATGGTCAATAGCACCTTAAATGCAATTGGCGGTACTATCACATATGTTCCCTATGATCCTGACTTTATCGCTAATAACATGAATGTTGGTTATTCGGGTTTTGAAAATAAAACTATTCCTGATGTTATTGTCGCAGGTGGAATAACAGAATTTGATCGAGGCTTAGTAACAAAAGGAAGTGGAACTAACCTAGGATTTGATATTGGGGAATATGGCGTCGATGTTGATGATAATAACAAAGGTTCATTATCACAAGTTACCCTAGATTTTAATTTGCTTCATTTCCAAAAATTAGCTGCAATTCCCAGAATACAGTCTATTAACAGTATAAAACTTCATAAATCAATCAAAGATGATAGCATTGCTTTTAACATAAAAGGAGTTACTTTTGGAGCAAAAGGAGATATAAAGAAAATACAAGGACGACATGCGGCGGTTCGATTATTAGTTCAATTAAGCATGATACAACTGGTTGGTCGTTATCAAAAAACTCCTTATTGGAATTTATTACCCGGTATGGAACGTGATGAAGTAGTATTAGATGCGATTAAGATTGATTTTTCTGAAATGACACCTTCCGAACAAATACAGGAAATTCAAACCTTATTGTATTTACACAATTTTCCTGTCGATGTCACAGGTCAAGAAAATGCCTCAACGACACAAGCCCTCCAACAATTTGCATCTAAAAATGGTTTAAAAAGCCCTGGGGTTAATATCAAAACCTATGTTAAATTGTTTGAAACAATTCCCATTAATATTGAAACTAAAATCAGACGAAATAGCCTAGGAAAAATGGCAACACGATCTGTCAATATTGCGGCACCTTCTAAAACACCAAAGTCTCCAGCAATCACCAAAGGTGACCTAAAAGTATGGACCAATAAAAAATCCTATGTAATTGGTGAGAAAATGACTGTTTCATTTTCAGTTAAAAACCCCATGTATGTGCGTATTGTTTGGATAAATTCTAAGGGTGAAATATCAACTTTATTTCCAAACCCCTTCCAAACAGATAACTACATGAGGCCAGGTCAAACTTATCAAATACCTCCTGTTAATGCAGAATTTTCAGTTGATATAGGTGCACCTACTGGTGTAGATAAGATTAGAGCTGTCGGAAATAAAAATGGCGTCCCAGCTGATGCATTATTTTTCACGAACACAAATGATTTTGATGCTGAAAAAATGAAAGACTTTCCAGTTCGATATTCAACTGAAATAACTATTAAATGATGACTCAAAATGACTAAAAAATATCTTTTATTAGGCGGCTTAATTCTGACTCTTTTAATGGGTTGCGAGTCTCCTCCCGTCAGACGAGAGCAGTTATTATCTGAAAATAACTGGCCAGAAGAAATGAATGCCTTAATTAGGAAAGGCTATTTAGCCAAAGGTATGACAAAAGACCAAGTTAAAGCAGCGTGGGGAAATCCATGTTACAGTTGTACAGGAACAACAGGAAGCGAAGGCTCTTTCGGAATCAAAGATGATGACAAATGGGGGGCTGCGTGGGAATACCAAACCCAAATCGTGTTTTTTAATCAACAAGGAAACGTTGTTCGCTGGGAAAATAAATAATTCACTAAATACCGTTATAGAAGTAGGAAATATTATGAAAATTAAATCAACTCTTACCATCGTTGGTATGGTACTACTGAGTCTTTCCGTACAAGCTGAAGACATTAAAACACTTTCTGATGGCGCAAGTGCTGCAGAAATGGAAGCCATTATTTTTGGTGGATCAGCAACAGAAACCAAAAAGTCTGGCAAAACTCGATCCTTTAGCTTCACAAAAAAACCAAAAACAGATGTCGCTGATACCAGTGCAATCAGTAGTGGTGGAAAAATAAGCCTCCCCATTCAATTTGGTAGTAATTCTGCTAATATTTTACCGAACTCCAAAGAATTTGTAGATAAAATAGGTAAAATGCTTGCAAGTGGCGATGCTAGTAGAAAATTAGTCGTTGAAGGTCATACCGATGCGGCAGGTTCAAATACCCATAATAAAGAACTCTCAGAACAAAGAGCCCAAGCAGTAAAAGATTATTTAGTCTCTAATTACCAAATATCTTCCTCGCGACTCATTGTCAATGGTAAAGGTGAAGCGGAACCACTCCCTAATTTAACCGCAACGGACCCTGCCAATCGTAGAGTACAATTTTATGCGGCTCCATAAATTTTTATACAAAACACTATTAACCTGCTCTGCTTGTCTTTTCAATGTGGCTATAGCGGATGTTGGAAGTGTTACTCTTGATAACGCTACAATTAGTGGGAGTAGTATCGTTATAGATGGAAATAATGCAGGAGGGGTAACACAAGGATCAGGTGCTTATCAATCCAAAAGCCAAAACTTACCAAGTTACAATGCCGTCATTATTAAAGGGAGTTTTGATGTCAATTATTATCGAAAAAATAAATCTTCAGCAACAATTTCCGCTAACCGTAATTTAATCCCTTTTGTTAATGCGAGTGTTAAAAATAACACCCTCTATTTAAAAATGGATAAATCATACAGCACTCGAAAGCCCATCGTTATTGATATTTTTTCACCTAACTTAAATGCGGTAACTGTTCATGGTGCAAGTGATGTACATCTTAATGCTATTCGTGCTGATAACTTTAAAATTCACTTAACAGGTTCAGGTGATATCACCGCCAATGGAAGAACTAATAAGCTTAATATAATTATTTCAGGCTCAGGAGATATTGAAGCAAAAAAACTAATCGCCCAAAAAACAAACGTTGAGTTGAAAGGTTCTGCTGATATTGAACTTACTGCACAAAAAGCTTTAAATATAAACATTTCAGGTTCAGGGGATGTCACTTATTTTGGTAATCCACCACAAATAAGTAAAAATATCTCTGGTTCAGGAGAAATCACATCAGGAGATTAGTAATGCCCAAATTAATGCCATTCCTCTTCCTTTTTTTTTCGTCACAATACTCAGCTGTAGCAGACATTACATTTACTGAAAAAGATAATTCTGAAATAAGTACTATTAAAAAATCAAGAGGGGCTGAAGCTAGTTTAAAAACAATTCCCCCTACAGAACCACCAAAATTAAAAACAAATACCCTTCCAGATTTACCCTCTAAAGAAAAATCGCTAAAAGAACTAGCAATACCTCAAAAAATTAAAACAACAGGTACCGATCATTATGAAATTGAAGGTTATGTCAATTCAAATAAAGTAAGAATCGTCATTGAAGTAGACAAAAACCAAAAAGTCGTTGGTAATATGTATGATGATAATGGTATGGAAACTTATATGCATGGGGAGTATATTAATGGTGCTTTTGAACTATACGATCAAAAAGGTGAACACTATAGAGTCTTAATGGCGGATTAAAAACTCTGCCGTCCTGATAATAAACCTTGCTGAAACG
>JAGLBU010000339.1 GCA_023146575.1 Methylococcales bacterium | reverse complement strand
TTACTCTGGCTGGTTTTCTCTTTTCAGGTAAGGGCAGATGACGTAAATTATTCAAATAGATTATTCGACTGGGCTGAGGTAAATTATCCACAGTATTTTAGCCCGCCTAAAAGGCAGACTATGTTTGATAAAGGGCAGGAGGCTTTGTACCGTTATTATGAAAATACGGATACTTATCTTGCAACCACGAAAGAACACGTTTATGTTCATGGAAAAGTTTTTAATGGTTGGTTGCATGTTGGCAAAATAGAAGATTTTATTCCGCGCTCTAAAACAAATGATTTTTCTAAAATTGATAAGTCCCAGTCGTTTACACGTCAGATTCAGCAAATATTTTCTCAATTTACCCCCAATGATTCTTTCTATGATGTAAAAATTAAACACGTTTCACACCCTGCTAAATTTATAGGGTCATGGACTATGTGGGATGATTTTAGGGCGGATAAAACCACCTTAAATGCAGATGGTAGTTGCTCTGAAGAATATTTTTATTATAAAAAAGGGAAAGCTGAGCGCCAAAATTGTATGCAATGGTTTCATATTACGCTTGAAAAAAATAACACTGCCTTTTTACTGTTTGTGTATGAAAATTATGTTTCAATCGTGAGTTATGAATGGAATGATAATAACAATATCTACTTTCATTATACTACGTCTAATAAAGGACATCTCGCCACAAGGGTCAATTCTAGCCCCTTTGCCCAACCGATTGAAGCGCGATTTTTTTTCGGCACTTGGTTAGAAGATACCACATGGACACAAACCTATTGGACCTTTGATGCTAATCATCAATTTTCAGTCAAAACCTATATGACAGAAGATAATAAATTAGTTGCTGATGAAGTTGGGACGTGGAGTATTAATAAAAAGCAATTAAAAATAACGGTACCTGCCAATAAAAAGGATGGCAGTTTTTTAGCAAAAAGTTTGCCTCCTAACGATGTAAATACATTGGATTATTATAAGGGTACGGATACCTTAAGTTTTGAGGCGTTCTATAGAAGTTTTTCTCGATACTCAGAGCCACTGATGATTTCAACAGATCCTTTTATCGGAAAATTTCAAGCGCATGAGACATACCGTTCAAGAAATGCGATGAGCCTAAATATTTTTCATAAAGGGGTGAATAATTACGAAGTTGATATTTTTTGGAATAATTCGTACTTTCTTAAAAACAAAGCTCAAAAAATAAATGACAACCTCCATGTCACAACCAAGTATGGCGTATTGATTTTTAAACCTATCATTAATGGTATCCAAAAAATAAATATTTTAAAGGATAATGCGTTTAATTTTAAAGAAAGAATTTTACGGACATCACAAGATCCTATGACAATAGCGCCTAATCTTATCGGTAGTTGGGTTCAAAGTGTGCATTACTCCATTCCTGAGAAGTTTCGTTATTTTACTTTTTTAGAGGATGGGCGTTATATTCATCGCAATTCTGGAATTAGCGTTAATATTGGACACGAAGGCACTTACCGAAAAGAGAACGATAAAATTTATTTTAAATCGCTTTGTAGTAGCAAAGAATACGTTGAGACGATAAAGTTTAATGAAGCACATTTTAATTCATCATCCTATGGCACGGCAGCGTTTGTCAAAATAAAACAAAGTAGTGTTCTTAATTCATTTTACTATGCGCTTAAACAGTATAAAAATACCTATAAAAAAAGAGAAATTGGCTTGATACCTTCGCCAAAAAAACAGGGTGCATTTCTTTTTGCGGCAGAAAGTGTTTATAAAAACCTAGGAATAGTTAATATGCACTTTTCTCCTGATGGGACAATGTTTACTTATTATCCAACTTCACAAGGTATTATTTATAATGATTATTATATTGAAACCGCTCAAGGTGTTGAAAAAATAGTTTTATTAAAAAGCTCTACAAATCCTCTGATAAGTTCTAACTCAAAACCATTAAAACTTTACAATGGCAGACGAACTATTTGTTCAGCAAATTTACTTCAATTAGGTTTGGAGTAATTTGTATCGAGTATTTATAGATTTTAATGTGCTTGATCCCAATTATCGCCTGTGCCTATTTCCACAATTAACGGAACATCAAGTTTCATTGCCGAACGCATTAGGTCATTGATTT
>JAGLBU010000338.1 GCA_023146575.1 Methylococcales bacterium | reverse complement strand
GCTAAAACCGTGCCTGTGATGCGATGAGTAATGGAAATAATTCCCGTCAATGGCAACGTATAGATTTGCAGATGCGGAGAAAGCGGTCTGTTGCGTGATTCCATTGTATTTTAGTGAGCGTTAAAATAATAAAGCGTATCCCGTATACTATAACAGACAAATCATTGGATTAAAATTTATGCAAAATGCTGTTGTTCCTATTTTAGGCTTTGCGGCTAAAAGTGGCACAGGAAAAACCACCCTATTAACCGCATTAATACCGTTACTAGCGCAACAAAACGTGCGTGTCGGCCTTATTAAACACAGTCATCATAATTTTGAAATTGATAAACAAGGAAAAGACAGTTATCGTTTACGAAAAGCAGGTGCAAGCCCTGTGATGCTGGTTTCATCCCATCGCCGTGCAGTGATAACCGAATTTAAACAACCGATAGAACCTCGTCTTGATGAACAACTTAAGGGATTTAATCAAGCGAGATTGGATTTAATTTTGGTGGAAGGTTTTAAACGTGAAGCTTTTCCTAAAATTGAATTGTCTCGTGCGTGTTTAAACCAGCCTTTTCTTTACCCGAATGACCCTGAGATTATTGCCGTTGCCAGTGATGTATTATTAAAATTACCACAAAAACTGCACACTTTAGATATTAACCAGCCTCAAGGGATTGCGGATTTTATTGTAGAAAGGTTTTTAAAATGACAGATCAATGTTTTTCATCAGAGCTACTTCATTTAGAGCAAGCATTATCGCGTATATTAAAAGTTGTTCAGCCAATCAAAGGCATCGAAAAAAAATCCTTAAAAAATGCACTGGGGCGTGTGTTAGCACAATCCATTTATTCGCCTATCAATATTCCACCTGATCGTAATTCGGCGATGGATGGCTACGCGTTTGCAAGTGATAATATTGTCAAAAATAAAAATTTTACACTGACTCACGTCGGCACTTCATGGGCAGGAAAACCATTTGCAGGCAAACTTTTAAAAGGGCAATGTGTCCGAATTTTTACAGGAGCAGTAATGCCTGAAAACTCCGATACTGTCATCATGCAGGAACAGGCTGAGGTTAATCAGTGTGAGATTACATTTCCTGAAAACTGCCAAGCATTTGACAATGTACGACAAGCGGGAGGTGATGTTAAGCAGAATAGTTGCCTATTAGCATCGGGTAAAAAATTAACGGCGGTTGATTTAGGATTATTAGCGTCTGCAGGGATTCACAGCGTTGAGATTAAGCGTAAATTACGAATTGCGTATTTTTCCACAGGGGATGAACTTATTGCAGTAGGAGAGTCGTTAATAACAGGGAAAATTTATGACAGTAATCGCTATTTATTATTTGGCTTATTAGAAAATACCTGCATTGAAGCGGTTGATATGGGGGTTGTTGCAGATGACAAAGTATTACTAGAACAAGCTTTTTTGTCGGCGGCAAATGCCTATGATGTTATCCTCACCACGGGCGGTGCATCGGTTGGCGATGCTGATTATATCAAGGAAATTTTAGCAAAACTGGGACAGGTTAATTTTTGGAAAGTGGCAATGAAACCTGGAAAACCTGTTGCTTTTGGTCATATTAATAACTGCATTTTTTTTGGATTACCTGGGAATCCAGCCTCAGTGGTCGCAACCTTTGATAAATTAGTATTACCTGCATTACAAAAAATGGTTGGTATGCAAAAAAAATCGGTTTTACGTTTTAAAGCCACTTGCCAGAAAATCCTTAAAAAACAATCGGGTCGGCAAGAATATCAGCGTGGTATTCTAACCCAACACCCTGATGGAACTTATAGCGTTATTTCCGCAGGCGGGCAAAACTCCAATCAACTCAAAAGCTTTAGTCAAGCCAATTGTTACATGGTATTAGCCGCAGAGGAGACTGAAATTGCCGTTGGTGAAAAAATTTGGGTAGAACCTTTTGAGCGCTTTATTTAAGCAAAATCTTTGTTCTACCGATAAGAATTGGGTATGGTAGTGCGCTTTAAATCGAATAAATTGTATTAAAAAATGACTGATTACCCTGAAAAAACCTGTGAAATCGTAAACCTTGTCAAACATCCTAAATTGGTCGAGGCAACCTTAGCAGGGCGTAAAACCCAGCAACGACGTGACGGTGTTTATGCCTACCCTGATGAAACCTTTGATTTAGAAGGCGTGACCTTTAAAGTGACCAGTTTAGAACGCCAACGATTAGGTGATATGACTGATACTGATGCACAAGCCGAAGGTTACCCATCCTTAGAAATGTACAAAAATTTAATATTAAGAATGCACGCGGGCATGACATGGAATGAAGACGATTTAGTTTGGGTGCATTCGTTTGAAAAAGCCTAAAATACGTCGGTAAAAATAAGCGGGATATTAAGAAATAATTCTCTTTTATAAAAGTCTTTGAGTATTCAATTAAACCAATCACAGTATCATGGAAAATTACCAAAAATTACATACAAGTTTGTTGATAATGCTCAAAGACCTTGATAACCAACTGGCGGATATTATTCAAAAGCCCGTCATCACCGAAAATCTAAATAACCCTAAAAATCTTCTTTTAAAAGATAAGCAACCTGATAAATTACGTGTCGGTAATTAACGTTGTCATTGGAATTATTAAAAACTCTGAAGGACAAATATTAATTTCAAAGCGGGCAGGGCAGGTTCACTTAAGTGGTTTCTGGGAGTTTTCTGGCGGAAAAATTCAGCCAGACGAATCGGCTTTAGCCGCTTTAAAACGAGAATTGTCAGAAGAAGTTGGTATCAAGGTTATCAAAGCAACGCCTTTAATTAAAATTAAACACGATTATGCAGAATTATCGGTTTTATTAGACGTTTATATGATTGATGATTTTTCAGGTGTCGCAATTGGCAATGAAGATCAACAAATAAAATGGATCGAGATTAAATTATTAAACAATTATTCCTTTCCAGCGGCAAATAAAGCCATTATTAACGCGATAAAACTCCCCTCAGAATACGCTATTTTAGACGATGCTTGTAAAACGACATTATTAGCCCGTTTAAAAATAATCTTAAATAAAAATGTCAAACTTATTCAATTTAGGTTAAAAAACTTAAGCGCTAAAGACGTTAACCTGTTTCTGCTTGAAGCGATGCCCTTATGTCAGCAGTATCAAGCAAAAATTTTAATAAACTCTCAAGTAAATAACACCAAAGAATTTAATCAAAATGGCTTGCATTTAACCAGCAGTGATTTAATGATTTTACAAACTCGCCCTTCAAATAAAGGCTGGATAGCGGCATCGTGCCACACGCTTGAACAATTAAAACACGCTGAAAAACTTGGTTTGGATTTTGCCGTATTAGCGCCTATATTACCAACACTGACACATCCTGATGCTAAGCCATTAGGCTGGGAGAAAATGGAAAAAAGTATCCAACAAATTAATATTCCTGTCTTTGCATTAGGTGGTGTAAAACAAAAAGATAAAAAAATGGCTCAAGAATTAGGCGCACAAGGAATTGCGGGCATTCGAATGTTTTTAGAATAATCTTCACAACTCTATATATTGTCGGGTAGCTTGGATCATGTCTACATGCCTCAAAAACGTTATGCGCTTTATAGAGCAAGAGATATTCTCCGTGAAAGATTAAATCTCTCAGGGTTTTATTTATGTTCTTATTTTTGAATAATTTTATGCGCTCGCCTAACCTCTAGTGCAACAACAATCAACACAATGGGGATTGAAAAACATCAGCCCAGCACCTTACAACCTTTTAAGGTTCTGCACGGTTTCTATACTTAAATTTGTTTTTTTAGCAATAATTTCTACCTCCAAAATATCCAATAACGCCACTGCAATCTGTATTTTTTCGGCTTCTTTTCCTTCCTCCATCCCTTTTTTCATCCCTTGTTCTATTCCATCATTCAAGCCATAATCATACAAACGATCGGTTAATTGGCTGTAATTTTCCCAAAACTCAACTTGATCTTCGACATATTGGTTTTCAGATTCATTGAAACTTTTTTTAACAATACGGTTAATGATTTTTAAAAAGATAGCATCTTGTTGATA
>JAGLBU010000337.1 GCA_023146575.1 Methylococcales bacterium | reverse complement strand
GGATAGCCTGTTTGCCAACCACAAACTTGATTCGCGGTTTGATCGCCTTCTTTTCCGCCTAAAGGTAACCCTGCACAGCGAACCCCAGAAGCATTCACCTCTTTCACCATTTCACAAATAACTTGAACGGTTAATTCTGCGTGTGAAAAATTTAAATTGCCCGCCGCCCATGTGACAATACCATATTGTGCTGATTTTAATTTTTCGCTAACGGCTTTTAAATCATCAATAGCAATACCTGCAACCGTTTCGACCTTTATCCCTGCATTTTTAACTAAGGCTCTTAACACCGCCACCACTTCAGGTAAATTTTCCTGATCACAAGGTAGACAGTGTGCTTGTGTACCATTCGGTGAAGTCGAAGCCTGACCTTTAGGGGTTTGTCCAACATAAATAATCTGACGTTTTGACGTATCGTCTAAAAACATCGACTCTTTATTCCATAAATATTTTTCAAAGAACCGAGGGGCAAAGGCTTCAGGATCACAGCCAATAATGACCATTAAATCACAGCGATTTTTAACTTCGGCTAAGGTGGTATTCATCCAGCCACTGTCTTGCAAGGCTAAAATATTATTTTTGGCACCCTTAAAATTAATATTATCCACCACCGCGCTATTTTTATCCGCTAATGCCATCAAGGCGCGCATCCCATTGACATCCGTTGCACAACCGCCAACAACCGACTGCCTAGTGCCACGTAATAGCTGGGCAGCATGCATAATGGCTTGTTCTAGGCTGGTATCCCTGCCTTTAATTCGAGGGTTCTTATCACGGATTGCTTGTTCAAATTGAGGTGTATTAAGATCACAGCCATTTTCAATCACTTTAATAGAATCGCCATTCGTCTGAATGGTTAGATCATCGGTTCCAATGCCACAAAAAGGACTCGGAACCTCCGCTATTGTTTTCACGCGTATCTCCTTAAAGCTATGTTCAATGATGGTTTAAATTGCGAAATATTGTACCCTTTTTTTACGTATCATATACAGTTTATACAAACAGCTTTTATTTTTAGATGAATTTTTCTCCTTTGGGTGCGGTTTTATTTATTTTAATAAAAAATAAATGCCAAAACCCCAGCATACTTGAATATGGTAAAGCGCTAATAAATTAAACGGCTTATGTTTAAATCCCTACTAAATCGCTTTGTTTTTAAAGGTCTCTGAGGGCTTTGAAAATTTGAAAACAGAGGGATTTTTAGCTTATTAAGGCGTAAAATTACCGTAACTTTTTAATGCTTAGTAAATAGGAGTGTAATGTGGCAGATTTAGAAAAGTGGGATGTCGAAGACCCCAGTTTTTGGGAGTCCAAAGGCAAAAAAATCGCTAATCGAAATTTATGGATCTCTATTCCCAGTTTATTATCAGGCTTTGCGGTTTGGTTATACTGGGGAATTATCACGGTGCAAATGTTGAACTTAGGGTTTCCATACGAAAAATCCGAGTTATTTTCATTAATGGCGATTGCAGGTTTAACAGGGGCAACACTTAGAATTCCCAGTAGTTTCTTTATACGACTTTGCGGCGGACGAAATACGATTTTTTTCACGACCGCTTTATTAATGCTCCCAGCGTTTGGTGCAGGGATTGCGTTACAAGATAAAAACACCCCTTTTTGGGTCTTTCAAATACTGGCATTATTATCAGGTTTTGGCGGTGGTAACTTTGCCTCATCCATGTCAAATATCAGCTTCTTTTTTCCTAAAAAAATGCAAGGGTTAGCTTTAGGGCTTAATGCAGGGCTTGGAAACCTTGGCGTTACCACCATGCAGCTTTTAATTCCGCTTTTTATGACATTTGGTTTGTTTGGTTCAATCGGTGGTGAGTCTATGACACTCGTCTCCACATCAGGCAGTTTAATTGGAAAAATCCCCGCAGGCACCGAATCTTATATCCAAAATGCAGGCTTTATTTGGCTCATTTTACTCATCCCTCTGGCTTTTTTAGGCTGGTTTGGAATGAATAATATTCGGACGGAACAAGTTTCCCCCACTTATAGAAGCCCAATTACCTCCTTTAGCATGATTACAGGGATGTTTTTAATTGCCTTTGGCAGTGCTGTTTTTGGTTTATGGTTAATGTTACCTGAATCGGT
>JAGLBU010000336.1 GCA_023146575.1 Methylococcales bacterium | reverse complement strand
CCAAAACCTGTCGAAGCATCTGCAATTTGTGAGGTTACATCCACATTTGTCGTTACCGTTCTATTATCAGCCTGTATAACAGGCGGCGCTTCAATGGGAAAACCTGCTGGCTTAGGTGAAATCATTGATTCAGGCGGTGGAGGAAAAGGGGTAACGCCATCTTTTTTAATACGCCGAATTTCAGCGACATTAAACACTAATTGCCATTCTGACCAACCTGCCTGCCAACAATAAGCCCCAGGGTGTTCTCGAACAAAGGCTTTAGCATAATTTATATCATGAGGGCCTGTTTGATTATTGTTCTCTGAAAAGTACCATTCACTCATGCGATCACTCCTTATTAAATAAGATAATTAAGCCACTATTTTTTTATTATAGAAAAATAAGGACTTTGAATTTTTGGCGAAAATTTTTGGTAAAGGACTTCGGTTTGAAAATCCCCTTCAGCATAAGAGGCAACTTGATACGGATCAAATGTAAATTGCAACCCTATTGAGGTAATATTCCACTTCGTAAAATTTTTAATATGTTGCCCCGCGCCTTCTTTAACCCATTCCTTTGCAGGATTATCATAACCTTGTTTTTTTAAGATTTGAGCAATACTCTCTTTGGAAATAATTTCAACAAAGTTAGTATTTTTTTTGAATAAATTTTCTAATGCTAATACTTTACCTTTTTGCAAATCATAATTGAGCGTATAAGTTTCTTTATTTCCGTGTGCGCCACCACTGTAGGAGGATTCAATAAATAAAACACTGACTAAATCTTGGCTTAAAAAAGTAATTTCATAGCCAATAATTAAATCATAAGGCGCACTACTTTTATCAACGTCCTCTTCTAAAAACATTTTTTCAAAATTATGAACCTCATCCATGACTATTTTTTTAGCACGGCGATTAAAATCGTTAGTATTTTTTGTGTTTTTTGAGGTAATTTTAGGGTAACTGACATCAATCCCCCAGTTTTCTGTTTGGTTGATCTGTTTGTGTGATTGGCTTTTAATTACGGGTTTAATCGTTTTAGAATGTACCTGAAGACCGAGGAATAAAATCATCACGGTAACACTTGTTATTATTATCTTTTTTATAAGCATAATTTTTCAGTCCAGCCACTTTATTATCTAAGAAAATATTAGAATAGCATATCACCTATTTTCTGGAAGAGATTGCGTTAATTTGCTAGAATTCCTCCCATACTTATTTAAAATAAACACGAGAAAAGACAATGGAAGCAACGGTAAAATGGGTCGATGGGCGGATGTTTGTGGGTGAAACAGGCAGTGGTCATGCCGTGATTATGGATGGTTCTGCCGATCATGGCGGTCGTAATATGGGAATTCGTCCAATGGAAATGATTTTACTGGGTGTGGGCGGATGTTCCTCGTTTGATGTGATTGAAATATTACAAAAAGGTCGCCACAATGTGAGTAATTGCAAGGTTGAAATAACCGCAGAACGTGTTGATGCAATTCCTAGCGTTTTTAGTAAAATACATTTACATTTTGTCGTAATCGGTAATGAATTAAAAGAAACGGTCGTGGCACGAGCAGTAAAATTATCGGCTGAAAAATATTGCTCCGCGTCTATTATGTTGTCAAAAAGTGTGGAAATTACCCATGATTTTGAAGTAAAAAATGCTGGGGATGATGAGCGTGATTAAAAGCACACATACAACCAGTCATAAAAAATGGGATGATGCAGGTAAAATCAAGTTTTAGCTGTATTCCTAATTTTCCATATGCGATGACTTGATATATAGTGAGACCTTTGCACAAAAACCACTTGTAACCTGTGATTTTATAGAATAATAGAGCCATCCTAAAAATGGCTTGGAAAAACACAGAGCAAGACACACTTGCCGATGCTTTATTGATTGAACATTATTCAATTAAAGAGCTTGATAATCTTCATGCGCTCGTAAACTGGAACGCATTAAACAGATTTCACAAGACATTCACAGCTATAAAGCGGACGAGCGAGCCCGAAAGAGGCTTTAAAATTATTTGCCGTTCTGATTGGCAGTGCCTTTGCGTCGGTATTATTCTTAAATGGGATGACGATTTTATTATCCTTTATCGCCGCTTTTTTAATCGCCAGTTACCCGTTTACGAAACGTTATACCCATTTACCACAAGCCTATTTAGGCATCGCGTTTGGCTGGGCAATTCCCATGTCCTTTGCGGCACAAACCAACACTATTCCGTTGGTGGCATGGTTACTTTTTTTAAGCGTGGCATTGTGGGCAATTATTTATGACACCATGTATGCAATGGTGGATAAAGAGGATGATCTTAAAATTGGGGTCAAGT
>JAGLBU010000335.1 GCA_023146575.1 Methylococcales bacterium | reverse complement strand
CGCGGTTAACGACAACATGTAATATTCCTATCGGAAACCCTGCCTGTAATGCCGAGTTATCGATCACTAAAGAGGGACAATTATGGGTTAAAAGTGACAATAATTTTTCTGGATACTGGCAAAAGGGTAAATTAATAGAGCGAGTATTAAATAAAGCGTATGCGACAGGGGATAAAGTTTCTTATAACCAATTTGGCGAATATTGTTATCATGGACGGCTGGATAGGATGTTAAAATATTTTGGATACCGAATAGAACCTGCTGAAATTGAAAGCGTTATTCATCAAATTGAAGGTGTGACTCAATGTGTGGTGATAGGCATTACAACCGCACATAACGGACAACGAATCGCGGCTGTGTTTAAGCTTAAGCCGCAGGCAGATTTAAGCACTATTTTAAAAATGATAAAGCAACAGTTACCCTCCTACATGTGGCCAGTTAAATTTAAAGTATTAAAAAATGTGCCGCTGTTATCAAATGGCAAAATAGATTATTTAACCTTAGAGAAATTATTTGTATCTTAATGAAATATGATTTTAGTGATTTGCCTATAGGAGGGGATAAAAAAGCCTCGCACTTACGATTTTTGCATTGTGCCAAATTAGGTTTTTTGCGTCATGCGATTTCGACTGAAGAGGGGGGGCATGATGACAACTTTTTGACATTAATCCGCACGCATCAACAATTAGGGCAATATTGTTTAGACAGTGGCTTAATTTTATCGTTGAATGCGCATTTATGGGGGACGGTTTTTCCGTTGATTAATTATGGCTCTGATGAGCAACGGAGGCGCTGGTTACCGCGCTTATTATCGGGTGAAATAATTGCAGGTCATGCCATTACAGAACCTTTAGCAGGCTCCGATGTTAAGGCCTTAACCACCACCGCAACACTCACTGAAAAAGGTTTTGTGTTGAAAGGCTGTAAACGTTTTATTACCAATGCCCCTATAGCAAAAATATTAATAGTCTATGCACAATTAGAGCATAAATTAACCGCTTTTTTAGTCAAGCGAAATGATGAAAAGGTATTATTTACGGATGATTATTCAGTAGCGGCATGTGCTTCTGCCACTATGGGAGAGGTTATACTCGATAATTGTCTAATTCCACTTGATCGACAAATTGGTAAAATAGGCGCGGGGGCTTTAATGATACAAAGTGCCTTAGAACTTGAGCGCGCTTTTATTTTTGCAGGTATCAGTGGCATTATGGAATGGCAATTAAAAACCGTCATAAAATACAGCCGAGAGCGTCAAATAAAAGCGCAACCATTAGGACAAAATCAAGCGGTTAGTCATAAAATTGCTGAAATGAAATTACGACTTGATACCATTAATTTGTGGCTTAGGGAATGTGCAAACTTAAAAATACAAAAAAAACGAATAAGCCTTGTAAGTGCTGAAACTAAATTGTACGCATCGGAGGCTTTTTTACAATCAAGTTTGGATGCGGTGCAAATTATGGGGGCAATAGGTTTGTTAGAATCACAAAAAATGAATAGGTTAATTCACGATGCGGTTGCCAGCCGTTTATTTTCAGGGGCATCGGAAATACAAAAAAATATAATATCTGCCTTATTAGGAACAGGTGAAGGCTATAAAGGGCAACAAAAACAATGATTATTCAACGTTTACTTATCATGGTCTTATTATTT
>JAGLBU010000334.1 GCA_023146575.1 Methylococcales bacterium | reverse complement strand
AATTTAGAAAATGTGGATAACCGTTTATCTTATGAAGAAAAAAGCCTACTTAATACCGACTTAAGCGATAAGAAACGCTCAAAAATCAGAGTTGAAATTCACGATTTAGATCGTGAAAGAAGCCGCTTACAGCATGAACTTTATTCCAAAGAACATCGGTTGCATTCTATTATTGAAAATAGCTATATTGACAAAGGTTATTAAGCTTTTTTACGCTTTACTTCTGCATCAAAAATGACATTTTGGTTTGATTTCATCTGCCAAACTCAGCATCGTGATTGAATAATGCTAAAATAAAACGCTCTATTAATCACTCTCAAAAACTATGACATCACACTTAAAACTAGCGCCTAGCGCTTTAAAATTAAAAGTGTCGTTAACGTTTACTGCGTTAGAAAACAATAAAAATCCGCAACCAACGTTTTTAGGGCAAAACCGCGCTCAAGAGGCTTTAGCGTTTGGGGTGGCAATGAAAAATAGAGGTTACAATATTTTTGTGATGGGGCAACCGAGTACGGGACGGTTGTCGATGATTACAAAAACCTTACACCAGCGTTCAAAGCAGCAAGAATCACCGCCTTCTTATGCCTATGTTGATAATTTTAATAAGCCGCGTGAGCCTATTATTATCAAGCTCCCTGCAGGTTATGGTGAAATTTTTAGCAAAGATATTGAATTGTTAATTGATAATTTATTAGCAACTTTTCCTGCTATTTTTGAAAGCCCTTTGTATCAACAGAAAAAAACCGCGATTGAGCGGAAATTTAATCAAAAATATACACAGGCAATTGATAAGGTTGATAAAAAATCTCGCACATTGGATGTGGCATTGTATCGTGAAGGCGAAGGTATTACTTTTTTACCCATACGTCAGGATAAATTACTCGAAGATGATGAGTTTGCTTTATTGCCACAGGTAGAACGCGAGGCGTTTAAAAAAAATGTCGAAAAATTAGAAGAGTATTTAAGCGAAACCTTATTAGAATTACCGCAATGGCGCCGTGTTATGGCGGAAAAAGTCAAGCAACTTGGCAGTGAAACCATCACCGAAGCAGTGAGTCCTTTATTGAAAACTCTGGAAAAAAAATATCAAAACATTGATGATGTGATGAGTTTTTTGGCGGAAATGAAAACGGATTTAGTCAGCACCATTGCTGATTATTTAATGCCGTCTCGCACTATAGAAGATAATGATTTAACCACCCGCCGCGCCATTTTAACCGAGCACTATGCCCCCAATATTATTGTTGATTCCCCTGAAAAAACGGGTGCGCCTGTGGTGTACGAATCCCATCCAACGTATCAAAATTTATTTGGGCGCATTGAATATGTCAACGATCAAGGGACATTAATTACCACTTATCGGCGTATTTGTGCAGGCTCGTTGCATCGTGCAAATGGTGGTTATTTAATTTTAGATGCAGAAGAAGTTCTCACGTACCCATTAGTGTGGGACGGTTTAAAAAGAGCTTTAAAATCAGGTTTAATTGAAATCGAAACCCCCTATTCAGAATTTGGGATGAATACCATCACGTTAAAACCTGAAGTGATTCCGCTCAATGTGAAAGTGGTTTTGTTAGGCTC
>JAGLBU010000333.1 GCA_023146575.1 Methylococcales bacterium | reverse complement strand
GCAATATCACTGCCTAAAAACTCAGGCATATATAAATCCATTAAAATTAAATCAGGGTTTTTATTTTCCATGCAATTTAAAATTTGCAGTGGGTTGTCGCAAATAGTGGTCAAAACCCCTGCTTCTTCTAAAATACGCGCATGATAAAGCGCATCTTTATGACTGTCATGAACAATTAGAACCTGACACGCCTCTTCTTCTTGAACATTCACTAATTTATCTATCCACTCAATTAAGTGGCCAACGTCTAAAGGTTTGGGTAGATAGGCATTTCCACCGACTTTAATTGCCTCCAGTCGGGATTGAATATCCGTTTTTTTTGAAATAAAAATAACAGGGGTGGATAGGGGGAGTATATCGTCTTCTTGCGCCCGAATTTCCTTAATCGCATCAATGCCAGACAATGAATGTTCTTGCAATTCATAATCAATAATAATGGCACAAGGTTGTGTTTCTTTAAGTTTTACATACAAGGTATCCGCACTTAAAAAAACCGTCACTTGAAACCCAAATGCTTGTATTTGTTCGGCTAAACGATATGCTAAAACTTTATCGCTTTCAACCAAAAAAATATGTTTATTAATGGCTTTTTTATTCAAAGAATTCTGTTTTTCAGAGACCGAAGTAAGTTCATTAATCATAGGAGGCGTGTCCATAAATAAGTTGATTGATGGTACAAAATATAGGTTAAATTTTAACAGATATGTGGAAAATTCAATACAAAGCTTCTTCGATGAAAGCCAACGTGAAAGAGTCAATTAAAAAAATGTGAGAGGGATAACATTACACTCTTTTTTTTATCAAAAAACCCAATTCTTATTCTAGTATAAAAGCTCAGCTAGGTGTTTCAAATTCTATTTTTTTATTTTACAGAGGTGGCTTATGAGTACGTTTTTAATCATTCTTGGCTTTTTTGCACTGATTGCAATCGGTGTGCTTAAATTTTGGAAAGACTACGGATTGCCAATTTTTGCCGTCCCCGTATTAGCTACTTTTGCAGGATTTATGCTGATAGGAGGGCTTTTTAATAAAATATTTTTTTATGCAGAACCTGGTTATATTTATCATGTTCGTACCATTACAGGGAGCGAAAAAGTGATTAGTGATGTCGGCTATAACAGCTATTTATTTGGCCGTTATAACTCATGGAAACGCGCCATGACGGTTCAAGCGAGTTCATTGCAACAAAAAGGTTTATTAGGGCGCAGTATTACGCAAGGTGGCACGGACAGCATTCAAGCCGAGCATGACACCGCCAACGCCAGTGCAATGCTACCGCCGTTAAATATTATTTTTTTAGATCAAGTCGATGCCAATGTCGAGGCGACAGTGCGTTTTTCCATGCCGACAGAGCCTGAGATTTTTTTAAAACTGGCGCATGAGTATCGCTCGCCCGCCAATTTATTAAGAACCGCTTTAATTCCCGCGTTTAAAGAAACACTGCAAGCGACAGGGTCGTTGATGTCCGCCGAAGAATATTATTCAGGGGGACGAACCGAGTTTAATAATGAGTTTGAAACTCAAATTACCACGGGGTTGTTAGTGGTTCGACGTGAAGAAAGACTGGTGGAAACCAAACAAAAAATTTCAGGTTCGGCGAATGCGTCGCTAGAAAATCAGCAAAAAACCTACGGTAATAATTCAAAAATGATTTATGTGGTTAAAAAATTATTGGATAAAAATGGAATTCCTCGCCGTAAAAAACAAAAATTCGGTGATTATGGCGTGACCGTTATTGACGCACGCATTACCGATTTAGTACCGAATAGTAAATTTGTTGAACGAATGCAGTTAAAACAAAAGGCTTCAGCGGATCGTGCCATTGCTAGAGAACAACGGATTCAAGAAGAAGAACAGCGTTTATTAGCCATTGCCAAAGGCGAGCGAGAAGTTGCAGAACGTCAAGCGAAAGCCAAGGTTGTTCAAATTCAACGTACCACCGAAGCTGAAACCGAAAAACAATTAGCCATCACCCATGCGTTAAAGCTTAAAGCGCAATCTGAAATTGGCAAAGAAACCGCACAAATTAACCTTGAAAAAGCCCGAATTGATGCGGAAACCAAACATACACTTGCTGAAGCGGAGGCTTATCAAAAACGGGTTGTCTTAGAAGCCGATGGGGCGTTGGCGCAAAAATTAGCCGCCGAAGTTAAAATTCAAACCCTGTGGGCGCAAGCGTTTGCAAAGCGTGCGGTGCCTACTAATGTGTTTGGCGGCGCAAGCGGTGTACCCTCAGGACGTGATGATGAAGCCAAAAATTTTATGCAGATATTAACACTTGATGCCGCAGAGCGATTAAATTATCGTCGGAAAGTTTCAAAGAAGACCGTTAAAAGCGCAAAACCTAAGTCAGAATAGAATTTCATAAATTACTTAAATTATGTGCTAGAATAAACCTGCATAACGTAAGATTTATGCCTATAACCATATAAATAACATGAGGATTCTTAATTAATGAAAATTTTAAAACATATTGCTTTAGGTCTGTTCCTTGCTGCATCTACCGTTGGTGTTTCTTCAGTTTCAATGGCAGTGACACTGGACGAAGACGGCCGCGCTGTTTTTTCACCAGCAGAAGCAATTGACAATGTTGTAGTCAAAATTAAAGAAGCAGAAGCTGCGATTGTTGCGAAGGAAGATGGCAAAGCAATTGCTAAAATTATTCAAAAAGCGAAAAGCCTTGGCAAAGAAATTAATGCCAATGATAAAGTTGATGTCTTACGTCAACGTGCTACGAGTAACTTAACCAAAGCAAAAGCGTTAGCCAAAAAAGGTAAATTAGACGAATCTAAAGAACTTTTAGAAGAAGCTATTCAGAAATTTGGTGAATTAAAAGCACATATCTAATCGCTTAACAGGTTAGAGTTGTTATTGAATCAGGACACGCTTACTTAGGTGTCCTGATTTTTTTGGTCTCTTTTTTAGGCTTCCATTTGTCTTTTTAACGTATTTAGTGCTTTACCTCGATGACTTAAGCGATTTTTTTGCTCAGGCGTAAGTTGTGCAGAAGTACAATTATATTCGTCAACAAAAAAAATAGGATCATAACCAAAGCCATTTTCACCTTGCGGCTTTGATACAATGCGTCCTTCCCAAAAACCTTGTGTAATCAGTGGACAAGGATCATTTTCATCTTTCATAAACACTAAGACACAAACAAAACGCGCGGTTAATGTTTCACTTGAAAAGGGGCGAAGATCGGCAAGAAGTTTTAACAGGTTGTCTTTATCGCTTGCCTTATCCCCTGCATAACGTGCTGAAATAACCCCAGGTTTTCCCTTTAAAACATCCACTACCAAGCCAGAATCATCTGCAATCGCAGGTAATTTACTCTTAAAAGCGGCATGACGGGCTTTTAAAATTGCATTTTCGACAAAAGTTTGCCCTGTTTCCTCAACCTCTTCTATGATAAATTCAGCTTGTGGCACAATGTCATAACCCGATAACATCGCCTGAAATTCTCTAATTTTTCCTTGATTTCCACTAGCAAGCACAATTTTTTGATCTTTAAACGCCATTACTTCTCTTGCTCCAATACCTCTAATTGTTTGGCTAATAAATCTTTAATCCCTGAATGCGCTAACTCTAACATAAAATATAACTCTTTTTGTCGAAAGGCATG
>JAGLBU010000332.1 GCA_023146575.1 Methylococcales bacterium | reverse complement strand
TTGAAACTCTCATCCTCTGGATCTTCAATAAAACAACTGCTGGCATTTTTGGCAATCGTAAGTTTTGCCTGTTCAGCGTTTAAATTTGAAATCGCATCCAATAAATATTGGGCATTAAAAGCAATGGTGAGTGGTTCGCCTTGATACTCTAAAACCAGCTCTTCTTCGGCTTCATCATGTTCAGGATTATGTGTTGAAATTTTTAATAAATCATTTTGAAGATCAAAGCTTACGCCTTTAAATTTTTCATTCGCTAAAATAGCCACTCGATTCAAGGTTTCTTTTAAATGTTGTCGTGGAATATAAATTGGCTCAAAAAAATCTTGCTCAAAGACTTTACTAAAATCAGGGTATTTTGCATCGACTAATTTTGCCGAAAAAACTTGATTCTTAAACGCAATTCGAATGTTGTTATTTGAAAACTGAACCTCTAGCTCAACCTCACCATCGTCTAATAATCGGCTTAATTCCAACACGCCTTTTCGTGGAATAATAATGCGTTCTTCAAACCCTGTCGCCGTCCCAATATCGCCTTTATAAATTGCTAAACGATGTCCATCTGAGGCGACTAATTTAAGGTGGCTGTTTGAAATATTCAGCATCAGCCCATTTAAATAATAGCGAACATCTTGATTTGCCATGCAAAAAAGCGTTTTCTCCAAGGCTTTTTTAAATTTCCCTGCGTTAATCACAAATTGATTGGCGAGTTCTGTCTCCACAAATTCAGGATAATCCTCTGCCGCTAAAGATGTAAGGGAAAAACGACTGCGTCCTGAGGTAACTTTAACTTTATCGTCTTTTTGGTCAATTTTTATTGCCGATTTGGGCGGTAATAATCGGCAAATATCCAAAAATTTACGCGCAGGAACGGTGATTTCACCGATCTCAAAATCCTCTAATGCTAAGGTTGCCACCATTTGAATTTCAAGATCAGTTCCTGTGAGGGTTAATTGTTGCTCGGTCACTTGGATTAAAACATTGGATAAAATTGGCATGGTCTGTCTTTTTTCGATGACACTGACAATTTGTTGCAAAGGGGCTAAAAGTTGTTCACGGTTGATGATAAATTTCATGAAAAAATATTCGTTTAAAAAAAATAGGGTTAATGTGAAAGGGTGCGTAAAAGATTTAAATAATCTTCATTAAATTTTATGTTACTGATTTTTAAGGTTTCTACACGCTTGCAGGCGCTAATAACGGTGGTATGATCTCGACCGCCAAAGGCATGACCAATTTCAGGATAGCTGTGCGTGGTTAGTTCTCTGGCTAATGCCATTGCCACCTGCCTTGGGCGTGTGATGGTTTGTTTTCTAACTTTAGACGATAATTCAACCACATTTAATTTAAAATATTCGGCGACCGTCTTTTGAATATTTTCAATATTAACTCGATTTTCCTGCAACGCGATCAAATCTTGCAAAGAATTTTTTGCAAATTCTAAGGTGATTTTTTGCCCTGTTAATTGTGAATTCGCGACCACACGACGCAATGCACCTTCTAAATCTCGGACATTGGAGGGTACTCTTTTACTGATAAAAAAAGCTACTTCTTGAGGAAGTTTAATCGCCATCATACTGGATTTTTTCATTAAAATAGCCGCACGAGTTTCCAAATCAGGCGGCTCAATCGACACGGGCAACCCCCAACCAAAACGAGATTTTAACCGATCTTCAAGCCCTGCAATTTCTTTGGGATATTGATCACAGCTCAAGACAATTTGATGCTTTTTATCAATCAGCGTATTAAAGGTATGAAAAAATTCTTCTTGGGAGCGTTCTTTACCCGCTAAAAACTGAATATCATCGACTAATAACACATCAACTTGCCGATAATAATCTTTAAATTCACTAAATTTATTTTGCTGTAACGATTTAACCATATCCTGTACAAATTTTTCAGAATGTAAATAAATGATATTCAGTTTAGGATCTTTTGCCGCTAATGTATTGCCAATAGCGTGCATTAAATGCGTTTTTCCTAAGCCAGAATTGCCATAAATAAATAAAGGGTTGTATGCCTGCCCTACATTTTCAGTCACTTGCAAAGCCGCAGCTTTCGCTAATTGATTCGACTGACCTTCAACAAAAGAATCAAATTGAAACGCTGAATTTAAAAAACTCGGCCTTTTTTTAGGGGGAAGCTTTCGAGCCTGTGTATTTTTTGTCGAGGTGGTTTTTTGAACCTTCGTACCCACCTTTAAATGGAGACTTAAACGACCATTTGAAAATTCATCAATCACCTTTTCAAATTTTGTAAAATAATGCTGATTAACCCAGTCTAATACAAAACGATTTGGCGCTAACAAATTAATTTGTTTATCACTTTCCTCAGCTTGTAAGGGTCTTACCCACGTACTAAAGTCCGAAGAAGGAATTTCATTTTCAAGTCGAGAAAGACAATTGTTCCATGTCAAACTCATATTTTTTTAGTCTTTAGAGGCATTATTAGTACTTTATTTAGGGTAAGAAAAGGCGGTTTAAAATGAGTTTAACACAGCTATTTACCGATGTTGATGACTTATCCTAATGGATTCTCCCCATAAAAAGTGATAACTACGCTAAAATA
>JAGLBU010000331.1 GCA_023146575.1 Methylococcales bacterium | reverse complement strand
AAGCTTCTAAATTCTTTTACGGCTTGTAAGCGATACATAAAATCAAGCGGCTGTGATGGTTTTAACGTCATCACCGATTCAAAGCCATCAATTTTAAAACCTTGCTCTAAGCAATAACCTTTTAAACGTTCAAACACAAACTGGGTAATTTGCTGTTTGGTTTTTTCAAAATCAAATTCATGCGAATATTGTTTTAACGCGGTATCAATAAGCTCAATCACATTTAACGGTAATTTATTTTCAATCAAAATCCGTAAAATACTCAAACTTGCACGACGCAAACCGTATGGGTCTTTATCGCCTGTGGGGATAAAACCTGCACTAAAAATACCTGTGAGGGTATCAAGTTTATCGGCTAAGGATAAAATTTGTCCTGTGGTCGATTCTGGGGTGATTGATCCTGCTTGTTTCGGAAAATACTGCTCTTCCAACGCTTGCGCAACTTCGACAGGTTCATTATCTGCCAGCGCATAATAACGTCCCATAATGCCTTGTAACGAGGCAAATTCACCGACCATATTCGTTACCAAATCGGTTTTTGCCAATAACGCCGCCCGCTTTGCCAAGGTTTCATCCGCTTGTAACTTATTAGCAATATAGGATGAGAGTGTTTGTAAACGCTCGGTTTTATCCGCAATAGTCCCCAATTTTTGTTGAAAAACCACGGTGGTTAGTTTCTCAATCCGTGAAGATAAAAGCTGTTTTCGATCTTGATTCCAAAAAAATTCAGCATCGGCTAATCGCGGTAAAATAACCCGTTCATTACCTTTTTGAACCGATTCAGGACGATGACTATCAATATTACTAAAAGTAATAAAATGTGCTAATAACACGCCATTTTTATCAATTACAGGAAAGTATTTTTGATTACTTTGCATGGTGGTAATTAACACTTCTTTCGGTAATTGCAAAAATCGTGTATCAAAATGTCCCATAACCGCTATCGGTTGTTCGTTAAGCGCGGTGACTTCATTTAATAGAGCCTCTTCAATATGTGCCACCCCTCCCACTTTTTCAGCCGCTTTCATTGCCGCAATACGAATATTTTCTTTTCGGGATTCAAACTCGACTTCAACACAGCCATTTTGTTTTAAGGTTTCAACATAAGCCGCAGGGTTTTCAATTTTGATCGCCTCTGGCGCATGAAAGCGATGTCCATAACTTTGCCCACCTGTTTTTAAGCCTAAAATTTCGGTTTCAATCACGTTATTGCCATACATCAATACCGACCAATGCACAGGGCGTACAAATTCAGTGCTACCATTTCCCCAACGCATCTTTTTAGCAATGGGTAATTTTAGAATACTCTGATTTAAGATGTTAGGGATTAATTCGGCTAAAACCTTCCCTTTTAGGGCTTGTTTATAGGCTAACCACTCGCCTTTTTTGGTGACTAATCGTTCTAAATTTGCAAATTCAACCCCACAGCTTTTAGCAAATCCTAAGGCTGCACGAGTCGGCTCACCTGTGTCTGAAAAAGCCGCTTGCACAGAAGGTCCGCGTTTTTCCTCAACTTTATCCGCTTGTGCTGAATCCACTTTTTGTATTATCACCGCTAAGCGTCTAGGGGTTGCATAGGTTTTATAATCCCCATAACCAAAACCTGCCGTTTTTAAGCCTGCTAAAATATTATTAACTAAGGCATCACGTAGTGTTAATAAGGTTGTTGGTGGTAGTTCTTCACAGCCTAATTCAAAAAGTAAATCGTGTTGAGTCACGGGATTTTCCTCGTCTTTAACGTTTTTATGGGTTTAGGGGAGCGCAGTTTTTAATTATAAACTTTCCATTTTGCTCAAAATAACACGAGAAAGCGCTCAGAAAAGGGAAAAATTATCTAAATCTACAGTAGGATGTATTATACTTCACACAGTTCAATGCCTTATGCTTAATTCAAATACCATAAGGGGTTTAACATTAAATAAACCTTCAATAAACAATAGAATAGGAATAAATTATGGCAAGTCTGGATGATTTAACAAAAGAAATTATTAACGCCGTTGATGGCGCTTTAGGTTGTGCGGTAGTCGATTTAAGCAGCGGTTTATTGCTGAGCGTCTCACACAACGTACCCTATTTCACCCAAACGTATTTAGAAGCAGTTGCCGCCGCAGCAGTTGATATGTTTCGAGGTCGAAATGTTCAAGCGGTCGAAAGTTTATTAAGCAATCAACGGGGTGTTGCCGTTGAAAATACCATCAAAGAAGTACAAATGACCACAGAGCATACGTTTCATTTTATGGTGACCCCTCCTGGAAAACCAGATGCGTTGGTCGTACTAATCACCAGTAAAAAAACCAATCTTGGTATGGGTTGGGCATCGCTACGTCGACAACTACCGCATATTGCCCCCCTTGTGCCATAAACCTTGCTACTATTTGGATACGCCACAAAATGGAGAGTGACTAACGGGTTTGGTCACTTACCTTTATTTTTTATCCTTTACGTCTTTGATTAAAAATTATGTCTCCTTTACTCCCAACAAAAGATATTCCCGCTAGAGATCTTTGGCCTTTAAAAGAGGGACGTAAGATTTTAACCGACATTGAGGATAAAGAGTTACAGTTGATTAAAATTAATCAAGGCAGTTGGCTGGTCTCTGTTGAAAACCAATGGCAAATGCGCAGTTTACGGCATAATTTTAACTATAATGGTAATCAAATTCGCCAACAATTTAGCAACATTGTTCAAACACAACAAAAAATAAGTAATTATATCAGCACAGAACGTTGTTTTGCGGTGACTGAAAACGAGGAAGGGGAATGGCGTTTATGGCAAATTGTGAAACGACAAAAAACCTTAAACAGTTTAATCGAAAAAGCTTATATTCAACAGGATCTTAAAAAAATTGCAGCGGTTTTATTTATTACGCTCAATAAATTTTCGAGCGCTCACAAAATATTTTCAGCATTAGACACACAATTGCCGTTAGCGCTTGATAACCTTGCCATAAAAGACAATGATGTTATTTTTACAGGTTTTATCCCTACCCTCAATGAAGCCATTATTCCGACCATTGAAAAATGTATCCAGCTCGCTTTTCAAAAAAACATCAATAAACTCTCAACAAACCCGCTCATCAAGCATTCAATGATCGCTTATTATTTAAATGTGCATGCGTCTAAAAACAAAACCGATCAAATATTGGTAAACACCTTATTAAAACTGTTCAAATAATAATTGAAGTGATTGAATAAATGTATATTGAAATAATCGGCTCTATTGATGGAAAATCACACTACAAATGCGCTCAAATTAGTCATTTATTAGATAAAAGAATGACAAAATTGCGTTATGGTACCTCCTTTATGGGAAGACCTGGAACACGCTTGTATGTTGGTTCCAAAAATGTGGTTAAACTACGCAGTGAACTTGATTTAAATGAAGTAAAAACCCGAGATTTTTTAATACATACCTTACGAAAAGAGCAGAGTTTAAATGTACATCATCCCTATAAAACATGGTTTTTATTGCAGTCTCAGCCCGATAAATATAAAATCGGCAGTATTTGTCCTCGTTTAACGCCTCTACATTCTAAAGAAGGCTTTCAAAATATAGACATTAATGAAAAAATTGATTACTTAAAACGTGTCTATCAATGTTATTTTAGAATTGCTCAAGAGTTTAATTTACGGCTTGATGAAGGACTGTCTAATTTTGGGGTAGATGAGAATAATAATCTCTATTATTTAGACGATGATATTTACTCATGGGATAACTTTATTTCCTTTGCGCATTATTTAGGGGTACTGGTTCGAGGAAATAGTTGGCTAACGCCTGTTTGCGCAAAAGAACTTGGACAGGAATTTCAACAGCTCATTAATAAATCTTTTGATGATACACACTGCAATTATCGAGTCGCAAAGTTATTGCGTGATATCTTCATGCCAACCGAGGATCGACGAAAAATAATGTCAATTATTACCGAGGCATTAGTTCATATCGAACGCGTCAGTCAAAAAATGAAGCCTCAGAAAAATGAGTATCTGGCTATTTTATCGGATGTTCATGCTAATTTACCCGCGTTAGATGCTGTACTAGCCTATTTAGACGAACATAAGGTAACAGAGGGAATTGTTTTAGGCGATATCGTCGGCTATGGCCCCCATCCAAATGAGTGCATTCAGCGACTCAAGAAATCTAAATTCAATGTCCTTAAAGGCAATCATGACCATGCGGCAGTCAGCGACAATACCAAACAAAATTTATCGCCTTCGGCTCGCTGGTGTATTGAATGGACTATTCCACGATTAACACCTAAAAATAAAGAATGGTTGGTTAATTTACCGCTGGAGTTAAAAAGTCATTCTAAGGCGGCTAAACGCTGGTTGGCAATTCATGGCTCACCCATAGACCCTAATTATTTTTATGCGTATGTCTATCAAATGACCTATGAACAAAATCTTGATTTACTCGAAAAAAAGCAAATAGATTTGTGCTTTCATGGTCACTCACACATGCAAGGAATGTATGTAAGGGATAGCATTGGTGTGGATCAATTTTTAACGCCTAAAATTAAAATTAATTTAACCTATTATAAACATTCTTTGATATGTTCAGGCTCTGTTGGGCAACCCAGAAATAGCCACCCAGGTGCGCAATTTGCACTTTATAACCAAAGAACTCACCATGTAAAGTTTTTGACCATTGATTATGATATGGATAAAACACTGGCTGATTTGGAAAAAAATGGCTTTCCAGGAGGGCTAAGTGAGCGCTTAAAACAAGGTCGATAAGGCGTTATCGTTTAAGGCGCTCCTCTATTTTAAACTGCACACCCGCTTCCTTATAACGTTCTTGTTTAAATAAAAACATGCCATACGAATGGTATAAGCGATCATCTTTTTCACCATTCACGTATGCAATTGCCGACCTAAAAGCGCCTTCTGCCAGTTCATTTTGACTTAGTGCCGCATACGTTAACGCTAAATGAAACCATGCTTCATAAAAACGAGGCTGTTCTTGGGTAATTTTTTTAAAAATATCCAGCGCCAAATCATAGCGCTCACTTTTTCGTAGCACTTTTCCTAATTTATACTTAATCATTAGCTGTGGTGAAATTTCAATAGGGCTGGCAACTATTCGAGCCTTAGGCGCGGCTAAAGTCATTGGCGCTCCAAAGGAGCGTGTTTTGACCTCAGAATTTTCTGAAGTAGCGGGCGTAGTTTGACTTGATGGGCGGTTCTGGTAATAAAGCTTCTTGGCAATTTCAATTAAATCGCCAACGGTTTTAGCCTCGTGCTGAAATACCGACAAACAATCAATATTGTATTTTTTACTCAAACGATTATTAATATAGGATAAATCAATGTTATCCAAGTTTAAATCATCTCGTATTGACACATTTTTAGAAATTTGTCGTGATGAAATTTCCGTAATCACCTCTAACGCATTTAATATTTCGTTGGCAATACCTTTATCTATCGTCCCATTAGCATAAGCGGTTGAAATAAAGCGGATAGAAGATAATATTTTTTTTGTATTTTGAATAATACCATTAGGGATAATTTGATAATCATTCGTTTTTTTACTATAAATTATTTTTGAACGCTTTAAATAAGAATTAGAAACAGGTACTTCTATTTCTTTAATTTTATTACTGTTGGAATCGGGGGATAAAATAAATAAATAACTACCAATCGGCGCACTAGTGGTAATAGGTACGGAAAACCGTCCCTTGCTATCAGTTAATAACGTTAACACTCGTCCTTCAATTTCAATTTCAATTTGCGCGCCACCAATTGGAAACTCATCCCCATAATCATTGGAAACCAAGCGCATATCTAAAAACCGTGGCGCGGTAAATAAATACACAAACAAGACGACAAAAGTGAGATAGGTCGATACCTGTACCCATTGGGGCATCGACTGAAATCGTTCTTTAAGAAACGTAAATAAAATAGTCATGGTAATATCCTATTGAATCGAATGAATTCAACTAATTTTTATTTATTAAGTAAACTTTTAAGATCCAAAAAAGGATTATGTGTTCCACCCACATTATCTTCGCTACTGCCCTTTTCATCTGCACCATAACGTACCTGTTCTTCATAACGAGCATGTTCATTATCATGACAATAAAGACATAATAATTCCCAATTACTGCCATCGGACGGGTTATCATCGTGGTTATGATTTTTATGATGCACGGTTAACTCGGCTAAATTTTTATGGGTAAATTCTCGTGTACAACGTCCACAAACCCACGCATATAATTTTAACGCTCGTTCTCGATAGCCTTTTTCACGATCCTCTTTATAGCGACGTGCGTCAGCAATAATTTTATTTCCTACAGATTGAATCGTCATGTTTTTACTTAATGAATTTAAAAAATTAAAAATGTGTCTTAATCTAAGGCTTTAACCGCCTCAACAATTTCCTCAGGCATCGTAGTTTTATGCAACGCTAAGGTTGCCCCTAAGGCTTTAATGGTTGGTAAATAACCTTCATTAGATGAAATGGCTACCACAAGGCAGTCTTCACTGACTTTACGGATATCTCTAATAACTTCAAAACCATCTTTATCTGGCATAAAAACATCTAACACTACTACATCTGGCTTGTGTTCTTTAAATAAAGCATCGGCTTTTAAGCTATTAGTGGTTGTAATCACCGTATAACCTTCCATTTCAAAGGCATTTTGCATGATTAGCAACGAGATTTCATCATCATCAATAATTAATATAGTAGAGTTATTATTCATTTTCATGACCTATTAAAGCAGCGGTTTTATTGAGTGTGAGTAAGTTTAGGATATTTTCTAAAGACAAGGGTTAGCCGCCCGTTGTATTCATATAGCGCAAGACAACTGGCTGTTCTTTTAACGTAAACTCATGCCGTTCTGGTTTTATTTTCATAGATTCAATAATGATCTGTTTAAGATAGTTCATATCCCCAGGATTTGCTCGAATAATATGCTTTAAATCTACCGAATGCTCTTGCCCTAAGCAAAGTAACAACTGACCTTCAACCGTTAAACGGACACGATTACAAGTACTGCAAAAGTTAGCACTGTGCGGGGAAATAAAACCCACGCGCGTTTGTGTTTGGTTTACATTAAAATAATGTGATGGGCCGCCCGTGGTTTCTAAACTTGCGGTCAATGAAAATCGTTGTTCAATATCAGCTTTAATATCATCACTCGAATAATAACGCTCGGCGCGGCTTTCTCCCTGAATAATTCCTAAAGGCATTTCTTCAATAAAACTAATATCAATGCCATTATTAACTGCAAATTGAACCAAATCATTTACTTCCGTATGGTTTTTATTTTTTAAAATAACCGCATTAATTTTAATTCGCGCAAAATCGTGTTTTGTAATCGCCTCAATACCCTCTAAGACCGTTTGTAAATTTCCTGTTCGGGTAATGGCTTTAAATTTAAGTGGGTTTAAGGTATCTAAACTAACATTAATACGCTTAACCTTGGCATTATATAGATCCTTTGCCATTGATTTTAAATGAGAGCCATTGGTTGTTAGTACTAATTCATCTAACGACTTATGTTGCCCGATTTTGTTTAATAACGGTAAGACACCTTTTCTTATTAGAGGTTCACCGCCTGTTACCCGAATCTTTTTAACCCCTAATTCCATAAAGGCACAGCTGATGGTGTAAATTTCTTCCAGCGTTAACACCTGCGCCCGAGGTAAAAATGTCATTTCTTCTGCCATACAATACTGACAGCGAAAATCACAGCGATCGGTAATCGAAATTCGTAAATAATCAACTTTTCGTCCAAAACGATCCATCAATGTATGAGAGTCTGAGGTATTCATAGGTTATTATAGAGACTTAAAACGCTAAATGGTGGATAAGGTTAACAAAAATGATGTGACTATTATCACTTAAATGCGCAAAACTGGCAAACAAAGTCGCTTGCCGTATCTAATTTCCTCTATAACGGTTCAAACACTACCGATCATGTTTATTTTTCCTCATGCATTTATCTAAAACCAGCCTTATCTTAATGCACAGTGCATCTCATGTTTACATAGCTTACAGTGGTGGGCTGGATTCACATGCTTTATTACATTATTGTGCCTTAATTCCAAGTATTAACAGTAAACTTACTGCCGTTTATGTGAATCATGGCTTACAAGAAGATGCCAATAATTGGGAAATTCATTGCAAAGACCAAACCGCGCAGTTAAACGTTGGTTTTCAAGCTTTACAGGTTAAGATTAATAAACACCGAAAAAGCCCAGAAGAAGCCGCACGCGAGGCACGTTATCAAGCACTCCGTCCCTTATTAAAAACAGATGAGGTTTTATTAGTGGCACAACACCGAGAAGACCAATTAGAAACGGTTTTACTACAATTATTTCGAGGTGCAGGTGTACAAGGCTTATCCGCGATGACCGAGATTTCATCGTTTGGAAACGGAATGTTATTGCGACCGTTATTAGACTGCTCGCAACAAACGCTAAAAGACTACGCTTTAAAAAAATCCCTCTGCTGGATAGAAGACCCTAGCAATCAATGTGATGATTTTCGACGAAATTTTTTACGAAATCAAATTATTCCACAATTAAAAACACAATGGAAAAATTT
>JAGLBU010000330.1 GCA_023146575.1 Methylococcales bacterium | reverse complement strand
TTTTTTTAGCGTTTCAATACCCGATTGAAATTCCTGGGGTCAGCAATATTTATCTCCTTAAAGCCGCACTCAATGCTATCCGAAAACATAAAGGTCAAACTGAAATTGATGCAATGGATTTTTTAGTCTGGGTAAAAGAAAAAATGCGCACCTTAGATATGGATGAAAAATTTCTTTACCGCGCCGTCAACGAAGGTTTTTCAGGCGGTGAAAAAAAGCGCAATGAAATTTTGCAAATGGCAGTCATGGAACCTAAATTATGTATTTTAGATGAAACCGACTCAGGGTTGGATATTGATGCGCTAAAAATTGTTGCCAATGGGGTGAATGCCTTGCGCTCAGAACAGCGAAGTTTTGTGATGATTACCCATTATCAACGCCTACTGGATTATATTAAACCTGATTTTGTGCATGTATTAGCCGATGGAAAAATTGTAAAATCAGGGGATGCTGACCTTGCTTTAGAGTTGGAAGCGAAAGGTTATAATGACATTACAACCCAAGCGGCAAGTTTATGAAGACAGCGGTTGAAAATACTACCTTAAGCAGTTTCCGACAAACAGCCTTAGCACTTTTTTCAAGCAAAGGTTTTCCAAAAAATCATGAGGAAGAATGGCGCTATACTAATTTATCCACGCTTGATAAAAAAACCTTTAAGAGCAATTCTAGCGCTGAAACCATTAATGAAACGCTTTTAAAAACACAGATGCTCGAAAATACGTGGGTAATGGTGTTTATTGACGGTCATTTTTCAAAAAAATATTCGAACTTAACCCCGCTAGATAATGGGCTTATACTAACCAGTATTGAGGAATTACTCAAAACAAATCCTGATAAAATCACACCCTATTTAGGAAAAGCCGTTAGTCATAAAGAACATAATTTTATTGCTTATAACAGCGCCTATTTTACCGATGGTTTTTTTATAGAACTTGCGCCACACACCATTACGAGCAAAGCAATTCAAATTATACATTATGCCGCAAGCCCTGAATCACTATCGGCAACCCGTAATATTATCGTTGCCAACAACGCCTCAAAACTTGAGGTCATAGAAACGTTTATTGGCGAATCAAACAGCTTAACCGCTGCCGTTAATGAAATATTTTTAGACGAAAATGCCACCTTAACGCTATATAAACGACAATCCGAATCCCAAAATGCCTATCATTTTGGCGGTAGTTATTGCAAACAAAAAGCGCACAGCATTTTTAACCATCATAATTTTGCATTTGGTGGCTTGATTGCTCGCAATGATATTCATACAGACCTAGAAACTGCCTCGGAATGTTCTTTTAACGGTTTATATCTTGCTGAAAATCGTCAGCACATTGATAACCATACGCGTATTAATCACAACAAACCACAAGGCATCAGTCGTGAACTCTATAAAGGTATTTTAAAAAATCGCGCGCGCGGGGTGTTTCAAGGGCGTGTATTAGTAGTTGAAGATGCGCAAAAAACCGACTCAGCTATGAATAATCGGAATTTATTACTCTCCAATAAAGCTGAAGTTGATACCAAACCACAGCTGGAAATTTATGCCGATGATGTCAAATGCGCACATGGCGTTACTATTGGGCAACTTGATGAAAAAGCAATTTTTTATCTGCAATCACGCGGGCTTTCAATTGAAACTGCTAAAGAAATATTAACCGCCGCCTTTGCGAATGAAATGATCGAAAAAGTCGCATTCAAGCCCCTTAAAAAACAGCTCCATTTACACGCAAACGTGCCTTCATAAGATTAAATCGATGGAATTAAGTCAATTAAATCCATACGATCCTAACGAAGCCTTTCCGTCTTTAGATAACGCGTTAACAGACCCCGATGGATTGCTCGCAGTTGGCGGCTGTCTTTCTGTACAGCGTCTGATTAATGCCTATAAAAATGGCATTTTCCCTTGGTATAATCCCGATGAACCCATCCTTTGGTGGTCACCTAATCCAAGATTGATTATAACCCCTGATCACTTAAAAATTTCTCGAAGTCTTGCCAAAGTAATACGTCAACAACGTTTTGAACTCAGCGTTGACCGTGCTTTTTCTAAGGTCATAAAAGCGTGCAGCACAACCCGCGAAGAGGCAGAAGGCACATGGATTAGCGAGGAAATGATAATCGCTTATCAACAATTACACCAACATGGTATTGCCCATTCTATCGAAGCATGGTCTCAAGGTGAATTGGTTGGAGGGCTTTATGGAGTGACGATTGGGCAAGTTTTTTTTGGAGAATCCATGTTCCATACGCAAACCAATGCCTCTAAAGTCGTTTTTGCCCATTTGATTCAACAACTCCAACAGTGGGGTTATCAATTAATTGATTGCCAAGTTCATAGCGATCATCTGGTGAGTTTAGGCGCGTATGAAATTAACCGAAAGGATTTTATAGATCAACTCAATCGCTATTGCAATCACCTCCCTCAGTCTTCGGCATGGAAAACCCCATGACCTCAATTTCATTGGCGATTACCAACCCACAAAAATGTAGTTATTTAGACGATAAAACCTCGCAATCGGCTTTTGTTTATCCCCGTTATTTACTTGATACAAACCTTTATTCACAATTACTCACTCACGGATTTCGCCGTAGTGGCAATGATGTTTATAGTCCACGATGTGCTGAATGTTCTCAATGTATTTCGTGCCGAATTCCGATACAAAGCTTTAAGCCTAATCGCAATCAAAAACGCTGTTTAAAAAAAAACCATAAAATACAGGCTGTGATTCAAGCGCCCGTTTTTCAACAACAACATTTTGAACTTTATGTGCGTTATCAGCAATTCAAACACCCCGATGGCATCATGGCGACCACCACCGCTGACGAATATATTCATTTTTTAAGCAGTGATTGGTGCAATACCTCCTTTGTCGAATTTTTTATTGATAACAAGCTCGCCGCCGTTGCTGTCGTTGATTTTTTAGAGCATAGCCTGTCTGCGGTTTATACGTTTTTTGAACCTGATTTATCCTCCTACAGCCTAGGGGTTTATGCGGTACTATGGCAAATTGAACACGCTCG
>JAGLBU010000033.1 GCA_023146575.1 Methylococcales bacterium | reverse complement strand
AGTCATCGTGATTTACATGGGGCGTTATTAGATTCTGAAATCTTAGCCGATGTTTACTTGTTAATGACAGGCGGGCAGTTTTCGTTATTAGAGGACTCGGTAAAAACTCAAGTGGCGATTGAAACTGTTCAGCGGGTGTCGACTGAAAGACCTCGTTTGAAAGTATTGACGTGCAATGATGAAGAACAACAATCACACCAATCACGTTTACATGCGATTAATAAGATGAGTGAAAAGCCGTGTTTATGGACAGAGTAAAAATTATTTTTTAAGTTTTTCCTTTAAATAATCATTCAGTTCAATCACCTCTTTTTCAATGTTTTCCACTAAGGTTGTCATTTTAGGCAAATCATCAAGGGTATTCTCTTGCACAATAAGCTCAGCTGTTTTGATAATAGCTTCAACACGTTCAGCACCGATAGCAGAGCAGACACCCTTTAGGGTATGCAGTTCATTTTTGAGCATAATGGCATCTTTAGCTTGTAAGGCGTTGTTTACATTGTCTAAATAATCTTGGTATTCTTCAAAAAACATTTCAACCACAATTTCGACAATTTCAATGTCACCTAGTCGCTTGAGAACTTCATCCCAATTACAGAGCATTGGCAGAGTTTTTTTGGTTTCTTTTTTAGCGGGAGGATTGGTGAGTTCGGGCGGCGGTTTATAAGGTGCAGGTGCTTCCACTAAAGTGGCAACGGGTATTTCAAAGTTTTCATCGTATTGCAGTTCGATGGCAAATGAAAAAACACTGCCTATACCTTCTTCACTTTCTAGCCAAATTTTTCCACCCATTAATTCAATTAATTGTTTAGAAATGGATAAGCCTAAGCCTGTTCCGCCAAATTTTCTTAAAACGGAGGAGTCGGCTTGTAAAAATGAGTCAAAAATAGTGGAATGCTTGTCTTTTTCGATACCAATGCCCGTATCGCTGATGCTAAATAAGAGATTGTATTTTTGGGCGGTGTGTTCTTGCAAGAGTATGCTGAGTTTAATGTCACCTGTATCGGTAAATTTAATCGCATTATCCAATAAATTGAGCAGTATTTGACGCAACCGTTGAGAATCGCCTGTAAGATAGGTAGGAAGTTCTGATAAAACCGATAACTCACTGCTTAAATTAAGGTTTTTTCCTTGTGCTTTTTCGTCAGAGAGTAATAAAATTTCGGTCAGTAAATTTTCAAAATGAAAATTATTACGTTCTAAGACCATATTGCCCGCATCAATTTTAGAAAAATCTAAAATATCATTTATAATCGTCAATAAAGAGCAGGCAGATTCTTTAACAATGTCTAAATATTCACGCTGTTCATCGTTGAGACTGGTGTCTAATGCTAAGTCGGTCATGCCAATAATACCATTCATCGGGGTGCGAATTTCATGGCTCATATTCGCTAAAAAATCACTTTTAGCTTGACTGGCTTGTTCGGCATTAATGATGGCATTATTTAGCAGTTTTTCGTTTTGTTTACGAGAGCTAATGTCATTAAAAATAGCAACACTTCCGACGATGTTGTCATTTTCTAAAAGGGGGACAGAGGTAATTGAGATAGGAATAATCTGACCATCTTTATGCGTAAAGGCTTCCTTATCAGAAGTATAGGCTTGTTTATTTTGAATGCTTTTTAAGGTAGGGCAATCGGCTGCGGCAATTTTATTACCATTTTCATCTTGATGGTGGATGAGGGTGTGTAAATTTTGATTAATCAGATCTTTATCTGTCCAGCCTAAAATATTTTCAGCCTCTGTATTCCAAAAGGTACATAAGCCTTTAACATTTAAAACATAAACCCCTTGCGCCATTGTGCTGGTGACTTTTTCCATAAAGTTCCAGTTATCAAGTAATTCTTTGTGTTGGTTTTTTTGTGAGGAAATATCCGTACAAATAGAAATATATTCGTAAGCATCTTTTTTTGAATTTAAAAACGGGACAATGGTTTGATTTACCCAATAAAAAGTACCATTTTTTTTCTTATTTTTGACTTCACCTTGCCAGACGCTACCTTGATTAATGGTATGCCATAAGTGCTTAAAGAAGGTCTCGTTGTGATATTCGGTGTTAATTAGATGATGGTTTCCATTGAGAACTTCATCCCGAGAAAAACCACTGGTTTCACAAAATTTATCGTTAACTTCAATGATTTTTCCATCAAGATCAGCGGTACTAACGAGCGCGTGTTGATCTAAAGCAAATTGGTATTTTTTCATAGATACTTAATTTTTTAAACTTTACTGATCGCTAAAGTGATCGCGAATTTCTAGAACATGATCCCAGTCTTTAAAAAAGGCTTCAACACATTGCGGGTCAAAATGTTTACCAGAGTTTTCTTTTAAAAATTCGATTGCATTTTCAATAGGCCACGGTTTTTTATAAGGTCGTGATGAAATGAGGGCGTCAAACACATCTGCCACCGCGATTATACGACCATAAATAGAAATGTCATCACCTTTTAACCCATAAGGGTAACCACTTCCATCGTATTTTTCATGATGAGTTAAAGCGATTTTAGCGCCGATTTTCATTAAGGGTGAAGAGCTAACATTTAAGATTTCATAACCAATGATGGAATGTTCTTTCATGAGTTCAAATTCTGAACTATCTAAACGTCCAGGTTTTAGTAAAATAGCATCAGGGATTCCAACCTTACCGACATCGTGCATGGGGGCTGCTTGTAAAATTAATTCTTGTTCTGCGTCTGAAAAATTTAATTGGTTGGCAATATGCTTTGAATACCACGACATTCGTTGAATATGACCGCCTGTTTCAGGATCACGATATTCGGCTGCTTTTGAAAGACTGCAAATTGTGTCTATTTCACGTTCATTAATTTTTTTAGAATTTTCGACCACTTCATGATTAAGTTGTACATTTTCATTGGCGATACGGCGATAATGTTGGCATAAGACCAACATGTTTTGTACCCGAATCATAAATTCGGTTTTATCAATAGGTTTGGTTAAAAAATCCGTGGCCCCTGCTTCTAAGGCTTTGTAACGAACATTAAGTTGATCGTTTGCGGTGACCATTAAGATAGGAATGTCTTTTTTTGCAGGGCAGGCTTTGAGTTGTTCAATAAATTCAATGCCATTCATTTTTGGCATCATATAATCGACAATGGCTAAATCATACTCATTTTCCTTACACCACTCAAGTGCATCCTCAGGTTTTAAGAAACTGACTGAATTATAATTTTCAATTCGTTTAACCAAATGCCAAAGTAAGGTTAAGTTAAATTGAACATCATCTACAAGTACGATTGTCTTCATGAGTAAACTTTATATAACGAATAAGGGATAATAAGCCAAAAGACTCGTATTAAGCAATCCATAAACGGGCATTCCTGAACAATCGTAGCCATGCACCATCTTCTTCCCAGCTATCGGGATGCCAAGAATTTTGCACGCTTCTAAAACACCGTTCAGGATGTGGCATCATAATTGTAAAACGCCCATCGGTAGTGGTAACACCTGTAATTCCCGCTAATGACCCATTAGGGTTAGCCGGAAAGTCTTCTGTTATATCGCCGTAGTGATCAATATAGTGTAAAGCAACGTGAGCTTTTTCGCTAGCTTGATGTGGGAAAATGGCGCGTCCCTCCCCGTGTGCAATCACGACGGGTAATTGTGAGCCTTCCATCCCTTTTAAAAAGATCGAAGGCGATGGCTTAATTTCAACCATAGAGACTCTTGCCTCAAATTGTTCTGATATATTTCGTTTAAACGCCGGCCAATGCTCAGCACCAGGAATCAGTTCTTTAAGTGCTGATAACATTTGGCAACCATTACAAACCCCTAAACCAAAGGTATCAAGCCGTTGAAAAAAACGACTGAATTCTGCACGTGTATGCGGGTGAAACAGGATAGATTTCGCCCATCCACCGCCTGCGCCTAAGACATCTCCATACGAAAAACCACCGCAAGCGACTAAGCCTCTAAAGTCGGCTAAGGTAACACGGCCCTTGATAATATCATTCATATGCACGTCAATCGCTTGAAAGCCTGCTTTATCAAAGGCGGCTGCCATTTCTATATGACCATTAACCCCTTGTTCACGTAAAATAGCAACTTTAGGGCGTGGTGCATTTTCTAAATGAGCAATAATATTATCATTAATATCAAATGTTAATGTGGCGCTCAGCCCTGTATTTTTTTCATCACTAATTTGGGCGAATTGTTGTTTGGCACAGTCTGAGTTATCACGCAGCGCTTGTATTTTATAACTCACTTCTGCCCATGTTTGTTGTAAC
>JAGLBU010000329.1 GCA_023146575.1 Methylococcales bacterium | reverse complement strand
TGAATATGCGTGCTGGGTAAACCAGCAGGATGAACCCCTGAGAATTCAGCGATTTGTGCATCTGGACTGTCAATTTCGGCCTTTGGCGCACGACACAAATAGGTCTTGCCGGTGGTTAATTTTGACACAACCTTGAGACCATGAATAAAATCTTCATTGCGATCGTGAATGATGACCGCAGGGTCTGCCGAAAGAGGACGGGTGTCGATAGCCGTAACAAAAATATTAGAAGGGGTGCTATCAGGTTGAGGAATTTTTCCGTAAGGACGGGTTTTGATGGACGTCCAAAGCCCTGAGGCTAATAGATTTTCTTTAATCGCATCGACGGCTAAATCATTGAGTTGATCGGCCGTATATTTTTTAAACGCAACCTCTGCATTACCTTCAACGTCAATGACAACCGATTGTAAAACCCGTTTTGCACCGCGATTAATAGCGCTAACAACGCCTGCGGCAGGGGCAGTAAAAAGAACATCAGAATTTTGTTTATCACTAAAAAGCGCTTGACCTAATTTAACGCTATCGCCTTCTGCGACTAACATTTTAGGTTTTAATCCAACAAAATCCTGCCCTAGTACAGCAACCGATTTAATCGAGTTACCGTCTGAAATTTTTTGTTCAGGTTTGCCCGTAATGGGTAAATCCAAACCATTTTTTATATTAAACTGCATAGCAAATAAGCCTATCTCCAAAAAGTTATGATGAACATGCCTCTTCGGTTGTAATAATTATGAGTGAAGAGGGCCTTGAAAAACATAAAACCCTACCATTACACCATAAAATCTTTGATTGCTCAATCAAGAAGCTAGCGCAATATTGCTTGTGCCATTTTCCTGCAAATAATATTAAAAAATAGTCTTATTCTAAGGGCTTATCATCCTCAGGGTAGCTTAATTCGCCAATGAAAACCCCAGAGGTGGTATGCAACTCTCTGACGACTAAGCCTTGTATTTTATGCTGGCCTCTATAAATATGGATTTTATCGCCAATGGTAAAGTTTTCGGTTGAAAAAATCAGGGTGTCGGCTTGGTCTAAAGCCCTTATTCCTAGGATGAAAATTGCCCAGATATAATGGTTTTTATTATCAGGATGACAAATGTAGACCACTTCAGACTCAAAGCCAACTACTTCGGCACCAAAACGAAAATGATTGTTTTCATTAATGGAAATTCGGCGAATCATGGCAATTTCAAGCCGTTGTTTGTCTTTTGAAATAATACCGAAAACATCCCCTATTTTAGCGCGAAGTTTAATGTTGGTGTTGTTCCAATACAGTAAATAACCTTTGGCAGAGCTATCAAAAATATGAATATCCTTAATATCAACGTCTTTAATATCATCGCTTAAGCTGGCAGGTTGGTGCCAAATAGAGTGATAGGATAAGTTTTGTGATAATTCAATTTCATCACACATGCTTAAGCCGACTTCTTGATTTTGAATGTAAACTTTTAAATCAGCCGTAGCGGCTTTAACATTTTGAAGCGAGGATTGTTGCGATTTTTTAACCGATAAGGTCGCGGTTTTTCGTAAAAAATTAATAATATCTTCGAACCCTATGACCCCTCGTACATCGTATTCATCTTTGATACGTGTATAGCGCCGTCTTTGTCCTAAACCTAGGGTTTTAATCACCCGTGAAAACAAGGTGCTATTAACAGGTTTTAAAGTAGCTTTCCACGAATTTTCGCCCTTCAAGGTTGCATAAATTTCTAAAGCGACCACCACAGGGGAAAAATAATAATGGCTGGCGGAAAGTTTATGGGTACTTTCATGGCATTTTTGAGGAGGAGTATCGGTGTGAATATCAAATGAAAACAGTGATTTTAAGTCACCTTCGTATTTTTTAAAATTTATTTTATGGCAAACATTATCTAAAAAATAAAAAATGGTTTGCATATCTCGCGCATGAAATTGATTGGTATCACAGGCTTGAAAAACCAATAATT
>JAGLBU010000328.1 GCA_023146575.1 Methylococcales bacterium | reverse complement strand
GGTAGTCGGTTTTTTAAGACCTTATTGGTAAATATTTGGTTGAGTAAAATTCGATTGCCCGCGACAAAATAATGTTGCTGGGCTAATTGTCGATGACGGCGAATAAAATACGGAAAAACCACACAATCTCCATCAATAAAAATCAGATAATCTCCATCACAGTTTGCAACCGCTTGGTTGCGAATAGTGCCAGCACGAAAGCCCTTATCATCATGAAAGCAATGTTTTAACGGCACAGGGCTTTTTTGAGCTAAACGCTTAATTAACTCGGTAGTGGTATCTTTTGAGCCATCATCGGCAATAATAATTTCAAAGTTTAAATCATCTTGCTTCCATAAACTTTGAATGCAGGCGGTTAATGCAGATTTCCAATTGTAAGTGGTGACAATGACCGAGATTAAACTCATTTTTTACCCTTGCGTGCGCTGTAAATCCCATAGTTTTAAGTATTTATAATAAGTGCCTTCTGCGTTTGAAATCGCTAACATTAAACCTTGTTCGCCATCTAAAAAAGCTGCTTTGATAAAATACGTCCGAATAAACATCCACCCCCCTTTAAAGATTGCCTTCATGAGGGATGATCGTTTGCCATCAGTATAGAGTTTTTTCGCGCCTAAACTGGAATAGGCATTTATTTTATTCAAAACTTCGTCAGGATTCACAAAAGCATCATGTTTCAATGGCTGAGTTAGTTTTTTAATGATACCTGTCACTATCACACGCTCATGCACTAAATCAGGACTAAATTTACCTTTTTCACGCTTAAATAAACGTAACACATAATCAGGTGACCAGCCCGCATGGTGTATCACTTTGCCACAATAACGTGACTGGCGGGGTATTTCAAACCCATCCACATTCGATGTTACCGCCTGTTGTATTTCAGTTTGTAAGTGTGTACTAACTTCTTCATCGGCATCAATGGATAACACCCAATCACCCGTGGCTTTTTCTAACGCGCGTTGTTTTTGGATGCCAAAGCCCTGCCAATCGGTACTAAAAATATTAGATGTATACGCTTTACATAATTCAACGGTATTATCATCACTTCCAGAATCTAAAATAATAATTTCATCGGCAAATTGAATGGATTCTAAACACCGCTCTATACAATCGGCTTCATTTTTTACAATAATAATAACGCTAAGCATGGGCTGGTTTAGCTTCTGGTTTTTTATACGACAATAAAATACCCATGAAAAAGGCTAATAAATGCCCTTCTGGAAACGTTTTAAAATACGAATTAAATAAGCAGGAGACGGTAATCGCGATTAAAAAACTGACTGCCATTTTTCCATAAATATCTTGTTGCAATCCTTGTCGTGTAGCCACTGCGATATAACTTAAAAATAAAAATAAACCAATTAAACCGTTTTCAAGGGTAATATAAAGATAAATATTGTGGGGATCTGTGGTCGGTAAGGCTCGCCAACCTCGATAGTTTTTTGCTGCATGTTCTGCATAAACGGGTTTAAAAGAGGCCGTTCCGTAGCCCAATATCGGTTGTTTTTGAATCAACTCTAAAGTGTTTTTAACAAAAATAACTCGCACCCCGATAGAGCTAATATGTGGGCTGGTGTCATAGCTGTTAAGTTCGATAATGCCTGTATTAACACGCTGTTTCAAGGTATTTGAATTCATTATCACGGCAAATAATAATGCCCCTGCTATTAGAATAATCAGCGGTAATTTTTTATAACCGTATAAACTTCCAATCGCAAATACCAGCGCAATCGGTAGGGAAAAGTAAGCGGTTCTAGCGCCACTGATAAAAAAGATATTGAAAATAAATAAGCCAATGGCAATGCTAAGTAAGGTTTTTTGTAATAACGATTTACTCTGATACAGTAAAAAAACCGAGC
>JAGLBU010000327.1 GCA_023146575.1 Methylococcales bacterium | reverse complement strand
ATTAGTCAGGTTTTTATAGCAAATGCTATTCAATTACATGATGCAAAAATTACCACCATAGGAAGTCGGGCTGAAGATATTTTTTATGTGACGGCACTTGATGGAACGCTTTTAACCCTTGAGCAGGAAAAAATACTGAGTATCGCCTTATTAGCTTTGCTAAATGAAGATTAAATTTTCAAAAGCATTGAAAATCTAAAAAATCAACACATATTATAGAACGAACTAACCTCTTAATAATTTAGGAATAAAAATGGCTGAGACACAAGCGAAAGTAAGCATTGATGATGTTGAATATATTTATGATGATTTAAGTGATGAAGCAAAAGCGCAGATTCAAAGCATACAGTTTGCGGATAATGAAATTGCCCGATTGAACGCACAGTTAGCCATTGCTAATACCGCAAAAATCGCCTATCAAAATGCGTTAAAAGAAGTTTTAGCTCAATAATACATATTATTTAAGACCTTGAGTGTTTTATTTAAAAGCATTTCAAGGTTTTTTCCAAATTTTCCCCTCATAATATTGGCGCTAAAGTTAATTCAATGTTTGATTGTATTTATCTACATATAGGGCTGGATAAAACAGGCTCGAAAGCGATTCAGTTTGCCTGTTGTGAAAATGCACAAACATTATTGCAAGCGGGTATTTTTTACCCTGTGACCCCTGATACGGTTTGGCATGCAGAATTTGCCTCGTTTTTTCATGACAATCCCAAAAAGTATGATTACAATCGCGCTATTGGTCGGAGTGAAAAAGCGTTAGCGGTGATTGAATCCGAAGACCTTAAGTTTATTCAAAATTTAGAACAAAAAATTGGACAAACTCATGCTGAAAAAATGGTGTTGTCCTATGAAGGTTTTGCGGCGTTAGATGAGGCGACGCTGATTAAAATAAAGCAGTATTTATCAGGAATTTCTAAGAAAGTTAAAGTTATTTTATATTGCCGAGAACCCGTCTCTTATGCCTGCAGTGCGGTGAGTCAACGTGCCATGAGTATGATTCCTTTGTGGGAAAGTGTGCCACTGCAATTTTATAAATATATTTGTGAAAAATTTATCGCTATTTTTGGTCAAGATAATATGATCGTACGAAATTTTTCTAAAAATAGCTTGGTAGAAGGTGATGTTCGTGTGGATTTTTTTAAACAAATTGGTTTTGATCTAACAAAATATAAAGAGACTCTTTTAACGGAATCAGGTGAAAATCGAGCGCTGTCTTCGGAGGCTATTTTAATTGCTCAAGCCTTGCGACGACGGTGTTTGCAAGAAAAAATTCCAGAAGCTGAATTTAGCTGGCGATACACCCCTATTTTAAAAAAAATTAAGGGAAACGTGCATCAGCTCACCTTTGAACAACAAGCACAAGTACGTTTGCAAGCTCAAGAACAGATAGATTATTTATATAAATTTTTTTCGATTGATTTTTCTGAAAATACACTCCTCCAAAATGCAGTTACTCTTCCGTTTTTTTCAAATATTTTTGCCGATTCAATGGCGGATATTATTTGTAATCCTGTTAAATTTACAGCGCCCCTTATCCCTGAAGTGAAGACCGAAGCCGAATTAGCCTGTAAACCTTTTCTGGGGTCATCTTTGTGTTTAAAGCCGATTTTAACGGTCAAAAGTAATCAAAAATTTATCTTACCCGTTGAGATAAAAAATCAAAGTGATTTTCATTGGCTGTCGAACGGTTTAAACCCTATTTGTTTGTCTTATCATTGGCAGCATGACTCGGGTGAAATGGTTACTTTTGAGGGCTTACGGACTTCTTTCTCTCGGTTAGGGATACGCAGTTTTGAATCGTTAAAAGCCCAAATGGATATTATTTCACCTTTTAAAACAGGACGTTACGAATTAACCTTAACGTTAGTAAAAGAGGGTATTTGTTGGTTTGAAACGCATGGTTTTAACGCGTGTAAACTTAAAATAGAGGTGGAATAGCTCTTGAATAAAACCTTACTAATATAAATGAATATAAGAGCGTATGATACACTAACGCTACTTTTTTTCATTTTTTAGGTTTAAAAAATATTATGAAATATCGCTCTATTTTTGCCTCTGCAAACGATCAACAACGCCAAGAAAATTTTGAGAACTATTGGGTTTTTACACAAGAACATGGGGGCGAGTTATTTGAAGAGGAAAAAGACTTAGCTAAAAAACGTGATCGTTTGCAACATTTTAAGGATAATCCCGTTGCGTTAAAAACGCCTTTAAAAGACCCTGAAAGTTTTTATCGAAATTATGTCGAAATGCAAGATGACCCCGCCTCATTAGATCAAATGACGCTTATGTTGACGGCAATCTATAAATTTGCCCGTCATGAATGGGTGGGAATTAAAGGTGCGTGGGAATATTCACCGACGATGGCAGGCGCTAAAACGGTAGAAGCTCGAATATCAAGAATTCATTTGGCGGAAGAGTTTTGTCATGTGCGCTTGTTTGATGAAATGCTAAAAACCTGTGGCTTAGATAAGGTGGAATGGGTACCGTTAAGCCCTTGGAAAGAAAAAGTGTATGAGATGTTTCCCAAATTACCTGCGTTTTTATTAAATGCGCCTGCTTTTGTGACCGAGCTTATGGGAGTGACCTTTTATTTTCATCTGCATGATTTAATCGGCAAGGTTTTAAAAGATGAGCCTGAGGTCTGTGAGCGTTTACGGGCATTATTGGATGAAATTACCATTGATGAAATAGCTCATGTTGGACAGCGCCGAAATTTTATCGGGGCAACTGGAATAAAAGTTTCAAAAAAATTAGTCTCACCTTTTTACACCCATTTTTTTAAGGATATTCCAGAGGTAGCCCTTTTATTTAATATAGAGCAGATGATTGCGGATGGGCTGGCATTTGATTTTAATGACGTCCCTGAAAAAATGATTGAACGCAGTTGGATACCAAGTTATTGTCAGCTAGCAAGCTAGTTTTTTTTGATAAAAAAACGTTTGTCTTTAGGTTAACGGAACAGCCGTAAATTTTAATTATGTTATAATTTTGAGCAATTTTAAGTCAAAGTCGTTAGGTTTATTGCGTGAAAAATATTATCGTTACAGGGATTACAGGGCAAGATGGTGCCTATTTAGCCGAGTTGTTGTTAAGTAAAGGTCACACCGTTTTTGGCACTTATCGGCGCACCAGTTCGGTTAATTTTTGGCGAATTGAAGAATTAGGGATTAAAAATCATCCTAACCTAAATTTAGTCGAATATGATTTAACGGATATGACCGCCAGTATTCGTCTCCTTGAAAACACTGAAGCGAATGAGATTTATAATTTAGCCGCCCAAAGTT
>JAGLBU010000326.1 GCA_023146575.1 Methylococcales bacterium | reverse complement strand
TTTGTGGAAAAAAATGTGGCTTATCAAGTGTATGGCAATGAAAAGGGTTTCAGGGTTTTATGTATTTACAATGCCCGTAGAATGGTGGATTTTGTTGAAAAAAGGCAGCTGAATCCGAATGCCTCAGGTGAAAAAGGCTTGCGCTATAAAATTGAGTCGCTCGCATTTCATGTCGACCCTAAAAATAAAGAACCGTGGATGATTCGACTACAAGGATCAAATGTGGAATAAATCCTTGGTAAAAATAGACAAAATAATAGAGATTAGGAAGGTTAAGGTTATGCGTGATTCTCCAAAAGAAATAGACAGTCCGTTGTTAGAACTCTCAGACGAGGGTGGATTAACGGACTTGCCCTATGATGATTTTAGCATTGACCCTACGATTGATATCATGTCGAATAATCGAAAAACCATTCGTTATATTCGAAATGATATTAAAGCATCCGTTCATGTTTCAAATATTATCGGGCGCTATTGGGCGAAAAAAAATCCTTCTTTGGATGTAAAACTCTTAGATATTAGCAGTAAAGGGGCATTGATTTCATGCCCTAAACGCCTGAGAATACGTAAAAAAGTTAAATTAGAGCTGATTTTTAAAACCCATAAAGTCTTTGTTATTAGCGCCATAATTATCCGCGAAGAAACCTATGACCCTCAAATTTATGGGCTTAAGTTTGATTTCATGAATCATGATTTAGGTGATTATTTATTGGAAAGTCAGACGAGTCTAGTGCTACAAGAGCTTTAAGCAATGATTATTATTTTTTCGTCGCATAATGTGGATGAGTGCGTTTTGATTTTCGAGGATTAATCGGTGTTTTTATTTTAGTGGCAGGTTTTTTGTGTTGCCATAAAGGTCTTTGAGATTTTTCAGCGGCTAAACCTGCAAACTCCATTAACAAATTACGTTCTTTTTCATTCAGTTCATAATAAGAATGTGATTTAATATTTTCAGGTAATTTTGCAGGTCCATAGCGTACTCGTATTAGTCGGCTGACAATCAGCTCTTGAGATTCCCATAAGCGCCGTACCAATCGGTTACGGCCTTCTTTTACCACGACGTGATACCATTTATTCGCGCCTTCGCCTGCAAAAAAACGAACATCGTCAAAATGCGCCATACCATCGTCTAATTCTACCCCTGATTTTAGACGTTCTATAACGGTATCATCGACTTTTCCTAAAATTCTCACCGCATATTCACGTTCAATTTCAGTCGAAGGGTGCATTAAACGATTGGCTAATTCGCCATTATTGGTGACAAGGATTAGCCCTGAGGTATTAATATCTAATCGACCAATTGCAATCCAGCGCCCGATTGATAATTTTGGTAAGCGTGTAAAAATAACGGGACGGCCTTCAGGGTCTCTGCGCGTCACTACTTCGCCTGTGGCTTTGTGATAGACCAACACTTGTGTGGGTTGTTCGCCAAATTTTTCCCAGTGAACAATACGACCTTTGATGTGTAAAATATCACCTGTTTTTAACGATTGCCCCAGTTCGACCAAGACCCCGTTAATGGTTAACAGTCCTTCTTTGATCCAGCGTTCAATTTCTCGTCGAGAGCCTAAGCCGCCACGGGCTAAGATTTTTTGTATGCGCTCACCTGATGGAATTTGTTTGAGTGTTTCGGCATTTGCATTGGCTTGAGGGACTGGGGTATGTTTGGGCGATTTTTTTTGAGCCACTGGAATCCTTTATAATTAATTAAAAGGCACGCATGTTAGCGTGAATTAGCGGTTATTTTAACATTTATAAGAATACAAAATGCAAGAGAATAAAATTCAAACTCTGATGATACAAGGAACCACCTCTGATGCGGGAAAAAGCACTTTAGTCACAGCATTATGTCGTTATTTT
>JAGLBU010000325.1 GCA_023146575.1 Methylococcales bacterium | reverse complement strand
TAGTAAATATCAAGTAAAACTTGATAGGCATTCCCAAACTGGAGCTTGGGAACGAGCTATAAATTACCTATCTTACGAGTTGACTGTATTCGCCTATTTAAACGTGTTTTTTATTGGATGAAATGGCATAGGTTTACTTAAGTTCATTTGGAAGGTCGTTTATAAATAAACCTAAAATTTTACCTCTTGTAATTCCTTTATTTTTATGACCTAAATCCTTTCTTATTGCCAACAGTAAATCCTCTACCATAGTTAAAATAGTATATGGATTTTCAGAATTTCCATCAATATTTTCTAGACTCATCATTCTAAATTTATAAAATTCGTCAAGCATTTCATCTGACCCCCAAATAACAAGCTCCTGTGTTATTTCAGTCATGAATTTAATCATTTCTTTTTCAGAGGGCTGTTTTTTTCCCACTTTTTTAGCAAATGTGATGCTAAATATAAAATTTATTATTTTTTCATAAGTAGGTACTTTTTTTTCTCTTAAATGAGCTAATATTTCAGCCTTTCTATCTAAGTATTTTGAAATAAGAACTGACATAAATGAAACTAAAACAGTTGCTGAGGCAATAGCTAAACCTGAACCAAGTCGTGGGTCAACTGATTCAAGAATAGCCCATATTTTTGCAATTAATAGGTAAACTCCAAAAACTAAAAAAACAATTAAACATAAGCCAAATACAAAGTATTTATTATGTTGTACTTCTGATTTCATACTTTTCTCTTATCAAAACTTAACTATAATTATTCACAGGAAAAACTTCCTGATCAGCCGATACTACCATAATTTTAAGGAAATAGAGTCCACACTCTACCTTTACAAAAAAGAAGGTGCTACCCTTTTAGTGATTTGACAAAAATGCCTGAAAAAGGTAATCTTTCCCCACTTCAAATACTTTTGAAGTACCCTGATCTCATCGGTCAGGACTGGTTTGAAACTCCAGTTAGATAAAGGTGTATTGTAGGCGCACCATTCGGTTATGCGCTTTTTTTATACCAAACACCATACTATTATGGTGGGTTGTCTTGGAGACCTTTGGGTCGCCGATTCCTTTATCTCGGTAGTTTCAATCCAATTCAACCTACCACCCATAAATTGAAACTTAAGGCTGGTAGTTTACAATTTGATAATGGAAAAACATCATGAGCTTTAACGCCGTCTTATGGGCATTCAATCAATCGCCTAATAAACCCATCCAAAAATACCTTTTATTAACCCTCGCCCATCGTGTCGATGATGAAAATCAATGCTACCCCTCCATTAGTTGCCTTATCCGCGACACAAGCATGGGACGCAGAACCATTCAAGAACATCTGCGCGAATTATTAGCCCAAGGTTTAATCAATATTACCGAACGCATAGGCTCATCAAATATTTATACTTTGATAAACAAGTCTAAAAAAAGCGCGGATGCTGGCAACGAAAGGCCATTTTCTCAGCATTCCAGTAAAAAATCCGCACATCCCCCCTGCGATATCCGCATACAGAATAAGTCACTTAAAACATCTCTCTCTAAAAAAGACAACGCTAAAAAAATAACGCCTCCTGTCGATAATTTGACCCCTGAAATGAAAAAAGC
>JAGLBU010000324.1 GCA_023146575.1 Methylococcales bacterium | reverse complement strand
TGATTATATGTCAGTAACTTATTGATATTAAATTCAATAGCCTGCTCAAGGAAACGTTGCGCTATGAGCTGTTTTATCAGGGAATAAATAGTGAAAAGTAAGTTTTCGTGTATTTTTAAGAGGAAGTAGATTGATTTGTATGGTATTTTAAAATTAAAACTTTTATCCTGCTACTTACGTCTAAGTGAACTCATCTTGAAGCCCTATCTATGGCAACAAAAAGATAACTTCAGCTCGAATTTGAGGGATTGTACGGGCTTCTGGATGAATATTCATTTTATACCTCTGTTGGGTGATTATTTAATATCTCATGGAAAATATCTCTTGTTCTGTAGAGAGCATAACTCCTTTTAGGAAGGTATCCATGATCACACGGTACCCAAGAATTAACGATTAAATAATCTAACCTTTAACCTATATTGTCGAAAATAAAATTTATATAAAATAGCTAATAAAAACCAGTTAATTAAAAATAATCCTACGCTTGCCAGAATACCGTGGCGTATTGAAAATTGTAGGTCATAAAGCCAGTTCATATCAGGGTTACGTCTTAAGTACACATAATAACAGCCAATAATAAAGGGAAATATTATCAAGCTTGCTTGGCTGATTTTAATGAGTTTTTTAGGAAAATAAAACACAAACGTTTTTTTAAATTCTATATTTTCACACCACTTTTTTACCCAAATAATCACAATTAAAAAACCAATAAGACTGCTTAAGTGTTGCAATAATCGGTAAAGCTTAAACTCATGCCCATCAACGGTAAAAAGAGTATGACTAAGAATATTAAAATACTGTACAAAAATACCCGATTCATGCGTAAAATCATCCCAAATAATATGCGTTAATGAACCTATAAATAATGAAAATAGAATTTTTAAAAAAGAAGTGTTTTCTAAAATTCCGTTCGCAAGATTAGGGTTCATTCGACACTGTACTGAAAAAGGCAATAATGAATAAATAACAGGGGATAAAAGCAAATGAAATAAATAATAAATAACGAGACCAAATGGCACATCAATACAAATAAGACCTAGAAAAGAATGCGCGAAATATCGACTAATACCTAGCGGTAAAAAACTAAAAATATCGGGTAAAACCGTGCCAATGACTAAAGCACTCACGACAAAAAAATGCCCGTAGACTTTATACAATGGAATAACAATAGCAGTGTGAGATAAAGTAAAGGGCATTTTTATAAATTTATTAATAAATAAAGGTTTTTTACAGTGGTTTCTTTTGAAAATATAGGGCGTAAAATTTTTCAGGAAGATGTTATCTATATCTCACTTCCCCTATTTTTTTATTTTAATTAGACTATTATCCTAAAATTCTTAATTAAGTTTATATGTTAGGACGTAACGTTATGAAAAAAATTTCAATAGGTTTTTTTATTAGTGCCTGTTTGTTGTCAACGAGTGGCTGGACTGCGGATGAATGTGATGGACAAACAATTTTAAAATCAAGCGCTTGCGCTGGTGATGGTATTGAAGCAGAAGAATCAACATTATACAAGCTTGTAAATGAGTATCGTGCTGAAAAAGGTTTAGCCGCTATTACTTTATCGCCTGCTTTGTCGATTGTCGCTAATCGCCATGTGCAAGATCTTGATAAAAATTTAAAAAAATTACAACATGGCTGGTCAGACTGTGCCTACGACCCTAAAGATAATGCCACCTTTAATTGTATGTGGAAAGCACCACAACGATTAGGTACGTCTTTTAAAGGTAATGGTTATGAAAATGCGGCCTTTTCATCGGATATGAATGCCGCTAATGCTCTTAATATCTGGAAAAATAGCAGTGCGCATAATGATGTTATTTTAAATCAATCTATCTGGAAACAACTTAAATGGCAATCGCTAGGGATCGGAATTTATAACGGCTATGCGGTTTTATGGTTTAGTGATAGCGTTGATGACAGCCCACAATCAACGGATAAATCAACGGATATAAAACAGCCAACAGGGGAAAGCGTCGAAGATAGAATTATTGAATTATATTCTGCCTATTTTAATCGTGCCGCCGATAAAGAAGGTTTTAGTTTTTGGAAAAAATCCTTTGATAGTTATTATTCTGGTGAAGATAGCGCCAAACTAACCACAGAAAAAGAAGCGAATGCGCTGCAAAAAATCACGAATGACATGGCGGGTGCGGATGAATATAAAGCGCTTTACCCTGAAACACAGTCGTCTGTTAATTTTATTACCGCAATTTACGGCAACCTTTTAGGCCGTCAGACAGACCCTAGTGGCTTAGCTTTTTGGGCAAACCATATTGACGGTAAAACCATGACGCGTGGTCATGCAATTTTAAATATTATTGCAGGTGCGAAGGCTAATAAAACCACACAAGGGCTTGCCGATAGTGAATTAATCAGCAATAAAACCGATGTCTCTAAATATTTTTCAAAAACATTGGGCTTGAATGATTTAAAACTGGCAAAATCCGCTTTTTCAGGTATCACCAGTGATAGTAATACAGTTGGTGTGGCTAAAACTAATTTGGATTCGGCTTCAAAATCTGAAAAAAAACTTAACACCGAACAAAAAGCAGTTTTAAATTATCACAATAAAGTAAGAGCTGATGTTAAGGTAAAAGAATTGACATGGTCAACCGAAGCGGCTAAACACGCACAAGCATGGGCAAATACCTTAGCCAGCAACAGCTGTAGTTTTGAACACAGCAAAGGTTCTAATTATGGTGAAAACCTTTTTAAAGGCACACAAGGTGCTTATGATATGGTTGATGCGGCAAAATCATGGGAAGGTGAAAAACAACTCTACAATGGTGATGCCATCAGCAACGATAATTTTAAAGAGGTAGGTCATTATACGCAAATGGTTTGGAGCAGAACCACGGGTGTCGGCTGTGCAACTTCCACCTGTAATAATCAAATAACAGTTGTCTGTAATTACACCCCGCAAGGGAATATAATTGGCGAAAAACCTTTCTAACGCCTCTTTAAATAAAGACAGGCTACTTTTTTAAACGGGTAGCCTGTTTTTTCTTGTTCACGTACAAATCTATGAGCATTATAATTCAGCTCAGGAAGCCAAATAGCACAAATATTAGTCAAATTTTCAGCATTGGCTAATAATTTTCCCCTGCTTGAGTAATATTGTTTTGTCTTAAATTTTAACGATTTTTTAAATAAAATATCTGATGTTACGCAG
>JAGLBU010000323.1 GCA_023146575.1 Methylococcales bacterium | reverse complement strand
AATTCCAAAGGCGGATAAATCGTCTTTAATATCGTCTAAAATAAAGCTTAAACCCGCTTGAAAAATATCTTTATATTGAAGCCCTAATAAAACTTTAGTGCGTGCTATCAATGCATCAATATGAATTTCTTTATCACCACCTTGTCCTTCATCGGCAGGGATGTCTTCTAAAATTAAGCTGGCAGGATGGCGGTATTCATTTTGGACATTGTCGTGGAGTTTTTTTGCAATTTCGTAAACATATTGTCCACGATAGCCATTAACAGGGAAGCTGACCTCTTCACCGCATTCATCTAGATATCGTAACCAAATACTGGTGGCTAAAATATCCATTTGCCGACCTGCATCATTGACATAATATTCACGATCAACTTCAAAACCGATCGCTTCTAATAAATCAGCTACCGCAGAGCCATAAACTGCCCCCCGTCCATGTCCAACATGTAAAGGCCCTGTTGGATTAGCAGATACAAATTCAACTTGAATTTTTTTACCCGCACCAACATGACTTAAACCAAATTTTTCAGCTTGTTGATGAATTTGTGGAATAATTTGATAGGCCGCTTGTGGATTTAAAAAGAAATTAATAAACCCAGGCCCTGCAATTTCAACTTTAACGACACTTTCATGGGATGGCAAAGCGTCAATAATTTTTTTAGCAAAGGCTCTTGGATTCATCTGAGCGGATTTTGCTAAGGCTAGCGCGATGTTTGAGGCAAAATCCCCGTGGGAAGCATCACGGGTTCGATCAAGGGTTACCTCAGGGACGAACGTGCTATCTAGTATTTCTTGCGTTTGAAGCGTTGTAAGCGCTTGCTCAATAAGAGATTTCAACGTTTGTTTCATTGTTGCAATGCGCCTAATAGGATTTAAAATTCTGAGCATTATCCCTGAATTTGTAAGTATAAGCTATTAATAATAGGTCAAAAAAAGGGAGAGGTGATTAAAAACAGTTTTAAAACCTTTGGGGTAAACTTAGGTTAAAATAACCCCTTTCTTTTTTATGGATCTTCCATGACCGATTATAAATTGACCCATCTTAAACAACTGGAAGCTGAAAGCATTCATATTATTCGTGAAGTAGCGGCCGAATTTGATCGTCCTGTGATGTTATATTCGGTAGGTAAAGATTCTGCGGTGATGTTACATTTAACCATGAAGGCTTTTTATCCTGGGAAACCACCTTTTCCATTACTGCATGTGGATACGACCTGGAAATTTAAGGAAATGATTGAGTTTCGTGATAAACATGTGAAAAATTTAGGCTTGGAATTATTAGTACACAGTAATCAAGAGGGTATTGAGCAAGGGATCGGCCCTTTTACCCATGGCAGTAAAAAACACACCGATGTCATGAAAACCGATGGGCTTAAACAAGCTCTGAATAAATATAAATTTGATGCCGCTTTTGGTGGCGCGCGGCGCGATGAAGAAAAATCTCGCGCCAAAGAACGAGTGTATTCATTTCGTGATAAAAATCATCGTTGGGATCCTAAAAATCAACGCCCTGAATTATGGAATACCTATAATGGTCGATTAAATGAAGGCGAGAGTATTCGTGTGTTTCCCTTATCAAATTGGACAGAATTGGATATTTGGCAGTACATCCATTTAGAGGATATTCCCATCGTACCGTTGTATTTTGCTAAAAAGCGTCCTGTGGTCGAGCGTGATGGCATGTTAATTATGGTGGATGATGACAGAATGCCGATTGGTGACAATGAAAAAGTGGAAATGAAAGAGGTGCGTTTTAGAACTTTGGGCTGTTATCCTTTAACGGGCGCTGTGGAATCGACGGCGACTACCTTGCCTGAAATTATCCAAGAAATGTTATTAACCACTACTTCCGAGCGCCAAGGGCGTTTAATTGATCACGATCAATCAGGTTCAATGGAACAGAAAAAGCGCGAAGGCTATTTTTAGATTTTAGCCTATGCCGCGATCTTTGTTTGTAAGCTGAGATCGCGGCTATTGAAAGGTTATAACAAACTCTGTGTCTGCATAAGGCTTTGTTTAACATTGGTATTATAATCTTTACCAATAAGTTCTAAATTAGCGCCACCTGTCCATAGCTGTAGATTATTTTGGGCGCTACTATAGCTTCTGCTGCCAAAACCTGCTTTTTTTAGTACAAAAGCATTACCCACCTGCGCATTGCCATCAGCGGTTTGAACGGCGGTTGCCCATGCAATTTTAGTATTGAGTTTGCTGGCTTTCCCTTTGGATAAAACCCCATTTTTAAGCAAGCCTAAAACGCTGCCTCCGCCATCCCCCACTAAGGTGATAAGATCGCCTGCCCCTAAATTTTCAGCCCCCGTCCATTTTGGGTCTAAGGTGGTTAAATCGGCTGAATCATGATCCACTTTCAAATAAATTTTATAATCGACATCGGTTTTAAAGCTTCTACCGCTATGTGCAGAATTTTTGCCTGTCGTCATATCAAAAATAACCACATTGGTATTAACCGCAGTTTTAAAGGTTGTGATAACACCTGAATAAGCATTACTGGCAAGATCTACAATTGCACCCGAATCAACCACGACTTTATAGGTCGCTAAACCGTGTTCTAAATCCTTAGTAGGATTAAGGGTTAGCACTTTACCATCAATCGAAAATTGATCTGCATTTTCTTTTACATCAAAGCGTTTAATATCATTACCATTGGAAAGGGTTATTTTACCTTTCCCCAATTTAATGGCTTCATTAAAGCTCAAGACGACATTGCTACCAATCGGGGCATCGGTTGAATTGTTGCTCGGGGTTAAGCTTATGAGCGTCGGGGCAATATTATCAATGCTAATATCTTTACTCGCCGCGAGTGAGCCTTCGGCA
>JAGLBU010000322.1 GCA_023146575.1 Methylococcales bacterium | reverse complement strand
ACTTTTTGTAATCGAATCCAATGATTAATGTAATTATAGCGCACACTGAGCAATTCTTTACGGGCTTGAAACTCTCTATGTTGCGCCGCTAAAACATCATTCATGGTTTGCACACCGTATTTAAACCCTTTCTGCATCGCCTCGAACAATTTAATACTGGATTCCACCGCTTTCGTTGCTGCCTCTATCCGCTTAACACTCGCATTAGTGCTTAAAAAAGCTTCACGGGTTTCTTTCTCAAGCCCCCGTAAAATAGCAATTTTTTTTTGGCGATTAATTTCACGGTTTTTACTGGCTTCATTCGCGCGTGCCATCGTTGTTCCCCCTGAAAATAAGGGTACATTAATATTAATTGCCGCGACGTGGGTTTCTGTGGTGGATGATTGGCTATTTTCAAAGCCTGTATTAGACCGATAATAATTTAATTGCAAATCTACCACGGGTAAATGGCGTGAATGCTCCATATTAACTTCATAATCTGACGCTTCAAGGGCAATTTCTTGCGCTCTTAAAGCCGCATTTAACGTTCTTGCCTGTATAATCCGTTGCTCTAAAGAACCTGATAATTCTAAGAAAATTACCTCATCACGTAATCTGGCAAGTGTCATAACCTTTTGCCCTGTTAATTCACTTAAATTTTGTTTGGCAATTTCAAGTTTTGTCTGCGCATCAACATGATCTGCTTTTAAGGTATCTAACGTCGCTTCAACTTCATAAACATCGGTAATTTTAATTTGTTGCGCTTCAAACAATCGCCGTAACTGCAATAATTGTTTTTCAGTATAGGTAATTTCATATTCTGTTAAGCGTAAATCATCTTGTGCGCTCAAGGCGGTCAAATAACGTTCGACAATATCCTGCATTAAGAGCTGTTCCGTTTCAACACTTGATTGTTTAAATTGATCAATTACTTTATCCGAACGCATAAGGTTTAAAACTTTTGGCGCATCAATAATCGTTTGGGTAAAATTAACGGTATAACGTTCGCCTTTAAACGCATTATCGGTTTTAGCTTGAACGCGGCGCTGTTGATTTAAGGATAAATTTGCCGATGCTGAAATTTGGGGTAATAATGTGCCTGCGGCTTGCCAATATTGAGTTTTACTGACATCAATTTCTAATTGTGCGGTTTTGATAGTAGGGTCGGTTAATTGTGCCTGTCGATAAAGGGTGATTAAATCTTCCGCTTGCACGATGGAAAGGGGCATTAACCATAATAAAACGTTTAAATATCGGCATTTTCGTTTAAAACTCATAGGGGCAAGGCGGCTTGTTATTTTAAGTATTTGTATTTAGGGTTATCCATTTACAGTAGCATATTTATACTATTTTATAATCAAAACGTACTCTACTTAACTATTATGAATCATAAATCATTACCCGCTCACTTATTATGTGGTCAGTTAGCCGAACAACAAGCTTTAGAATATTTATTATCACAAGGGTTAAAACGTATCACTCAAAATTTTAGCAGTCGATATGGTGAGCTGGATTTAATCATGACCGAACAGAAAACACTGGTGATTGTGGAGGTTCGTTTTCGTAAGAATAATCATTATGGCTCCGCCGCTGAAAGTATCACCCCACAAAAAAGAGCAAAAATTATTCGTACCACTCAGCTTTATTTGATGAAATACCCTTTTGATGGCTCGGTTCGTTTTGACGTAGTAACCTTATCGCCTAAAGAAGGACTAAACTGGATAAAAAATGCCTTTCAATGCGTTTAAAATGAGGCTATTTTTAATAAATCAACTTGTTTATGGATAAATTGTGATGACTAACAAATAATTTATACTTATTATATAAGCTGTTAAAGGGGAAATACACATGCTTAAAATATTTGCGTTTTTATCATTTTATTTTGACGCGCCTGAGCAATAGGAAAGAGGCATCTAAAACAACTGCCTTCATTCAGGGTGCTAATGATTTTCAGCTGTGCATTGTGATGTTTTAAGACATGCTTTACAATCGAAAGCCCTAGTCCTGTTCCCTTTAAACGCCGATTACGCTTCACATCAACACGATAAAAACGCTCGGTAATTCTAGAAATATTTTCCATGCTAATCCCCTCCCCCTCATCAATCACCTCAAAAATAAGATGATTTTTC
>JAGLBU010000321.1 GCA_023146575.1 Methylococcales bacterium | reverse complement strand
ACCATGTCCTCATTTTTGGTATACACAAATATTTCTGCATTTCCACGTTGATTTTGTGAGCGCAGTAACACCAGCGGTAACTCACCTTCATCCCATTCTGAAATCGCTTGGGTGTGCCAGACAATTTCATCAATGGTATAGCGTAAAAAATAGCCATCGTTGGTGTGAGACCACGAACGTTCAATCATAGAGGATGAAAGCCCGCGTTTTAAAAGTGCCTCCGTCGCTTCTTTTTTATTTTCAAGTAAACGATGAGAAAGGGTGTCTGGATTTTGTAAATTGCGCCGTAAAGCTTTTAAACTGGCATTATAAAGTTGTTTTAATAAAGAGTCTTTCCATGAATTCCACAAGCTTGGGCTAGTGGCTCTAATGTCCGCAACGGTTAATAAATACAGATAATTCAACCGTTCAATGGTTCCAATATGGGAAGCAAATTCATAAATAATATCAGGATCGCTAATGTCTTTACGTTGAGCGGTCATTGACATGATTAAATGATTTCGCACCAACCAACTCACAAGCTTACTGTCATGATTGGATAATTGATGTTGTTGGCAAAACCCTAAGGCAATCCCTTCGCCTAATTCTGAATGATCGCCCCCCATCCCTTTGGCAATATCATGAAAAATCCCCGCAAGATACAGTAACTCAGGCTTTGAAATCAGTTGAAACACATCGTGACAAAACGGAGCTTCGGCTTGATGGCGTTTGGATGAAAATCGTCTCAGCTTGCCAATTAAAAATAAAGTATGCACATCAACCGTATAAATATGCACTAAATCGTATTGCATTCGTGCCACAATATTAGCAAATTCAGGAATATACGTGGCTAAAATGCCGTAACGATTCATACGCCTTAATTGATGGGTAATACCATGCGCTTGACGTAATATTTCAATAAATAATTGATTTGCTTTACGGTTATGCCGAAATTCCTCATCAATCAAGTTTAAATTTTTACGAATAAGCCGAATGGTGGTCGCACGGATGCCTTTTAATTCAGGATTTTGCGCTAGTAACAATATTATACTTAACAATAATAGCGGCTGGCGTTCAAAAACATCATCGGCTTGTGCCTCTAAATAGCCATTAATCGCCACAAAGGAATGATTAACCACCACGGTTTTACAGTCTTTTTTCGGACAAATAAAGCGCTCATTAAACAATTGCAATAACATTTCATTTAAACGTTCAACCCCAACCACCGTTTTAAAATAAAATTGCATAAAAGCTTCAATATTTTGATTTTTAGTTGTCGCATCAAAACCAAACTGTACCGCTAGTTCGCGCTGATAATCAAACAACAGACGATTTTCACAACGCCCTGTTAATAGATGCAATGCATAGCGAATACGCCACAAAAGATTTCGTGCCTCAATTAATTCTTGATATTCTGATTCGGGTAAAAAATCGTATTTAATGAGTTCATGCAAGGTATCTGATTTATATTGATATTTAAAAACCCAGCCAATAATTTGCAAATCTCTCAAGCCCCCAGGGCCTTCTTTAATATCAGGCTCAAGATTAAACGCGGTTTGATTCGCTTTAATATAACGCTGAGATTGCTCTTCAATTTTTTCACGAAAAAATACCTTAGAGGGCATTAGTTCACCAAAAATTCGATGTTGCTTTAGTTTGTTAAATAATTTTGGCGCACCTGTAATCAAACGTATTTCCAATAAACTGGTCATGATGGTTTGATCGCTAATCGCAGCTTTTCGACATTCCTTTAAAGTGCGAACACTCAAGCCTAATTTTAGGCCAATATCCCATAAAAAGGTGTTAAAGGCCGACAAGGTTTCTTGATACTTTTCTTCTTTAGAATGATCTACTAAAATTAAAATATCCACATCTGAAAATGGAAACAATTCACGCCGTCCATAGCCTCCTACCGCGATCAGGGTAAATTTTAAGGAAAAATTTCCCATAAAATGTTGCCAAATATCCACTAATAAAGCATCCATAAAGTCCGATTTTTGATGCAGTAATTCAAGTACTGATTCATGCGGGTTAAAACTTTTTTCTAACGTTTCAGCCTTTTCTTTTAATAAATTTTTAAAAGTAACAACAGGGTTATCAGTGTTAAATAATGGTTTAAAAGTCGACATTTTTTAAGACTCTTCTGCTCGCAAGGTTAAAATTTCAAATCCTGTCGGTGTCACTAAGATAGTGTGTTCCCATTGAGCCGATAACGACCTATCTTTGGTAATCGCCGTCCAGCCATCGCCTAAGACTTTGGTTTGACGTTTCCCCATATTTAACATGGGTTCAATGGTAAAAATCATGCCTTCTTTAAAAACGTCCCCCTCGCCTATTTTTCCATAATGCATCACATGCGGGGGTTCATGAAAGGCTTTTCCAACCCCATGCCCACAAAACTCACGTACCACCGAATAACGATGTTTATGGGCATGTTTTTGAATCGCAAACCCAATATCCCCAAAATGATTACCAGGTTTAATCCTATCAATGCCTAAAAATAAAGCCTCACGTGTTACTTCAATTAATCGTTTAGCAAAAGGACTCACCTGTCCAATGCAAAACATTTGGCTGGTATCGCCATGATACCCTTCTTTAATAATGGTAATATCAATATTAATAATATCGCCTTTTTTTAATTTTTTATCCGATGGAATACCATGACAAACTTGGTGATTGACCGAAGTACAGATGGATTTTGGAAAGCCCTTATAATTTAACGGCGCAGGAATAGTTTTTTGTACATTCACAATATAATCGTGACACAATTCATCGAGCTTATTAGTTGTCACCCCTGCAACCACAAATGGTGCAATCATTTCCAACACTTCCGCGGCCAATTTACCCGCGACACGCATTTTTTCGATTTCGTCAGCGGTTTTAATAAGGATACTCATTCCAGTTTGTGCCTTTAAATATAAAAATAATGGAGGGATAATGGCAAGTATTGTAAATCAGTTAGATCAATCCAGCATCCTTTATCGCTTGAAAACATTGAGATTTTTGAATAACTTTTTGGGATAAAAACCTTTATATGATATAAAGGTAAGTTAAATTTTATAATACTCACACTTATCGACACACTTGGTAGGGTGCTTGTTTTTTAAACAGGTTTCCAAGCGGGATAGGTGGAGGCGTAACCCATAATCGCTACAGCGATTTATTACTTAGGAGAAAAAAATGGCAGCAGTGTCAATGCGTCAAATGTTAGAAGCGGGTGTTCACTTTGGACATCAAACGCGTTATTGGAACCCAAAAATGGCGAGCTACCTATTCGGCGCGCGCAATAAAATTCATATCATTAACCTAGAGCAAACCCTGCCTTTGTTTAACGATGCCATGAATTACTTAGGACAAGTGACCGCAAATAAGGGCAATATTTTATTTGTTGGAACTAAAAAAGCGGCGCGTAAATCGGTTGCAGAACAAGCAAAATTATGCGGCATGCCTTTTGTAAATCATCGCTGGTTAGGTGGAATGTTAACCAATTACAAAACCATCAAAAAATCAATTAATCGCTTAAAAGAACTGGAAGCGATGAAAGCTGATGGCACAATGTACCAACGTTTCAGTAAAAAAGAAGCATTAGGTATGGATCGTGAACTTGAAAAATTAGAACGAAGCTTAGGCGGCATTAAAGATATGCGCGGCACACCTGACGTATTATTCGTGTTAGATGTTGGCTATGAAAAAAATGCTATTTTAGAAGCTAAAAAATTAGGTATTCCTGTTGTCGGAGTCGTTGATTCAAATAATTCTCCTGCAGGTCTTGATTATGTTATTCCTGGGAATGATGACTCTATCCGTGCGATTAAATTGTATTGTGAAACTGCCGCCGCGGCAATCATGGATGCAAAAACCGCAGTACAAGGCGTGGCCATTACCGAAAAAGATGATTTTGTGGAAGAAACAGATACCGCTGAAGCTTAATCACTCATAAATCGCGTCACGCGAAAAATGTAAGAAATACCACTGAAAACGCCTCTTTTGAGGCGTTTTTTACTAATAATTATAGAGTAAAAAGGATAAAAAGAATGAGTGTTACAGCCGCAATGGTAAAAGAGCTACGTCAACGGACAGGCTCAGGTATGATGGAATGCAAAAAAGCCCTAACCGCCGCTGATGGCAATATGGAAACCGCTATTGAAAATATGCGCAAATCAGGACTTGCAAAAGCTGATAAAAAATCGGCTCGTACTGCCGCAGAAGGCATGCTCGGCATTAAAACCAGTGATGATGCTAAAATTGCGGTAATGGCTGATATCAACTGTGAAACAGACTTTGTGACCAAAGGCGATGACTTTATCAATTTTGTAAGTACCGTCTCAAGCTTTGTGTTGGAAAACAATGTTGACTCGACCGATGCCTTGTTAGCGGCTCAGTTAGACAACGGCAAAACCATTGATGAAACCCGTCGTGAATTAATTTCAAAAGTCGGTGAAAATATCACCCTAAGACGTTTTGAAAAATATGCGTCCACCACAGGTTCGATTTCCAGCTATTTACATGGCAATCGTATCGGAGTCATGGTTGAATTAAGTGATGGTAATATTGAACTTGGAAAGGATATTGCGATGCATATCGCCGCCATTAATCCTCAATATATTTCAGAAGCGGATGTGCCTGCCTCAGTGATTGAAAAAGAAAAAGAAATCATTAGCGGCCGTATTAAAACGGAAGCAGAAGAAAATGGAGGCAAAGCCAAGCCTGCTGAAATTATTGAAAAAATGGCGACAGGTCGTATCAAAAAATTCTTAAGCGAAATTACCTTGTTGGGTCAAAAATTTGTGAAAGATGATAAAATGACGGTTGCAGAATTATTAAAAACGAACAATACCAATGTAGTACGTTTTAGCCGCTTTGAAGTCGGTGAAGGTATTGAAAAAGTAGAAGAAGATTTTGCCGCAGAAGTCATGGCACAAATTAACGCTTAAAATACTGTATGCTGGCTTTGTTTTATCAAAACAAGACCAACTTTAGAGCGTCATAACGTAAGAGAGGTTACACGATGAAAAAATTGATTTGCCAACGAATTTTACTTAAATTAAGCGGTGAAGCCTTAATGAGTGAATCGGGCGGAAATATTGATTCAGAGATCATAACCAATTTAGCGCTCGATGTTAAAGCTTTGTGCGATCAAGGTTTACAGGTAGGGCTTGTCATTGGTGGCGGCAATATTTTACGGGGCGCTCAACAGTCTTCCAAAGGTTATGGGCGGGTCGCCTCCGATCACATGGGTATGTTGGCAACCGTCATTAATGCACTGGCAATGCAAGATACCCTAGAATCCATTGGTCAACCGACTGATTTAATGAGTGCGCTCAAAATCGAACAAGTGTGTGAGGAATACCATTACCGAAAAGCCATTGCCGCGCTGGAAAAGAATAAAGTGGTTATTTTTGCCGCAGGCATTGGCAGTCCCTTTTTTACCACCGATACTGCCGCCAGTTTAAGAGCGATTGAAATTAATGCCCAACTTCTTATCAAAGCCACCAATGTTAAAGGTATTTATTCAGCGGATCCCAACAAAGATCCAAACGCGGTATTCTATCCTCAGTTAACTTATAATGAGGCGATTGACCAACGCTTAAACGTCATGGACACCACCGCGTTAATTTTATGTAATGATCATGATTTACCAATGCGTATCATGAATATTTTTGAACCAAACGCGCTAATGGCTCTGATGCAAGGCGAAGAAATTGGCTCTTATATTAAACGAGGATAGAAAAAATGATTGATGATATTCAGCAAGACGCTTCAACCCGTATGACAAAAGCCTGTGAAGCCTTAGATAAAACTTTTACTCGTATTCGAACAGGACGCGCGCACCCAAGTTTATTAGAACAAATTAAAGTCTCTTATTATGGCTCTGAAACTCCCTTATCCCAAGTGGCAAACATCGGCATTGAAGATTCTCGCACGTTAAAGGTAACCCCATGGGAAAAACCGATGGTGAAAGCAATCGAAAAAGCCATTATGTCGGCTAATTTGGGCTTAAATCCTGCGACAACTGGCACGGTTATTCGTATTCCATTACCGCCTTTAACCGAAGAACGTCGTCGTGATTTAGTCAAATTGGTTAAAAATGAAGCCGAAAATACCCGTATTTCAATCCGAAATATTCGCCGTGATGCCAATTCAGAAATCAAAGAAGCTTTAAAAGAAAAACTGGTCTCCAAAGATGAAGCACATGCAGGTGAAGACAAAACTCAAAAATTAACCGATCAATTTATCCAAAAAATTGAAAAACAGCTATCCTCAAAGGAATCCGATTTACTATCAATGTAAAATTTAGCCTATGAGTACCCCAACTGTTGCCTTCGATCCTACGGATAATGGAAACCCACGCCATATTGCCATCATCATGGATGGGAATGGTCGCTGGGCGAAAAAACGTTTTATGCCTCGCGTTATGGGGCATCGCTCAGGCGTTAAAACCGTTAAACGGTTGGTAGAATATTGCAATAATAAAAATATTGAGGTTTTATCCTTATTTGCTTTTAGCAGTGAAAATTGGCGCAGACCTCCTGAAGAAGTTTCCTTATTAATGAAGCTTTTTATCACCACTCTGAGTGCCGAAATTAAACGTTTATCCCTTAAAAAAGTCCGACTCATCTGCATTGGCGATAACAGTGCCTTTCCTCAAGAATTACAGGACATGATTGTTGACAGTGAAACGTTAACCAAAAATAATGATGGTCTGACCCTTGTTATCGCGGCTAATTATGGTGGCCATTGGGATATCACCCAAGCCGTTAACCAAATTTCAGCGAAAATCAAAGCAGGTACGTTACCCGATGCCCTAATTACCGAAGCCTTAATCGCCCAACATTTAACCACCGCTAACTTACCCGAACCTGATTTATTTATCCGTACGGGTGGCGAAGAACGCATTAGTAATTTCATGCTTTGGCAACTTGCCTATACCGAGTTTTATTTTACAAAAACTCTCTGGCCAGATTTTAGCACCACACTTTTACAAGAAGCCATTGACAGCTTTAAAGGTCGGCAACGACGCTTTGGACGCACTGGCGATCAGGTTCAAAATCAAGAACCCCCACCATAATTATAATAAATTCAGCATGTTAGCACAGCGTATTATTACAGCCTCCATTCTCGCAACACTCATTATATCGAGTGTCATTTTTCTCCCATCCTTGCCATTTTCGTTTGTTATGGCAATTGTTATCCTCTTAGGGGCATGGGAATGGACACACCTGATTAACCTTAACAACCTACCCCTGCGAATTGCTTTTTTAGTGAGCCTAGCCGTACCCATTGTCGGTATTGCCATGTGGACACAATTTTTAGAAGTCATTGCCTTAGCCTTTGAATGGCCAGCGGTAAGAGAATATTCAGGCATACTGGAATGGCTGGTAATCCCTCCTGTGCTATTTTGGATCACCATGATGATATTAATTCGTCAATTACCTGCCACTTTACTAAAAATCCAACTCAAACAAAGTTATCAAGCCCTCACTGGTTGGTTTATTTTACTCATGGCGTGGATGTTTTTAAGTCGCTTGCGTTCCCTCTATGGCACGGACATGGTGTTATATTTTATGATTTTAATTTGGTCAGCGGATATTTCTGCCTATTTTGCGGGTAAAAAATACGGAAAAGATAAGCTTTCCTCTGAAATCAGCCCAGGAAAAACGGTTCAAGGGGTTTATGGTGCGCTTGCCAGTGCGGCGGTTTGTGGATTAATACTCGGACTTATTTTTCAGTTTTCATGGATGAGTATTATTGATTTTATTCTATTGTCGGTACTCACCACCTTAATATCCGTTTATGGTGACTTGTTCTTCAGTTTAGTGAAACGACAACGCGGCGTTAAAGACAGTGGCTTTATCGTCCCTGGACATGGTGGTGTATTAGACCGTATTGATAGCATGATTGCTGCCGCACCCTTTTTCTACGCAGGCATTGTTTTAATAGGGTTTGGAGTGTTTGCATAATGAAAGGCATTTGTATTTTAGGTTCGACAGGCTCTATTGGCGTAAGTACCTTGGATGTAGTGGCACGTCATCCAGATCATTATAAAGTGATCGCATTAACGGCGAATACGAATATTGACGTTTTATTTGAGCAGTGCCAACGCTTTCAGCCTGAATATGCCGTAGTTGTTGATGAGACTAAAGCGCCATTATTCATTGAAAAAATAAAAAACTCTAACATAAAAAATCTAACCATATTATCGGGCAGTCAAGCATTAGAAGAGGTAGCCCGTCTTGAAACCGTCGATTCTGTGATGGCAGCAATTGTCGGAGCGGCGGGGTTGTTACCCACCTTAGCCGCGGCAAAAATGGGTAAAACGATTTTATTAGCTAATAAAGAAGCGCTGGTGATGTCGGGTGACATTTTTATGCAAACGGTTGAAAAATCAGGCGCGACTTTACTGCCCATCGACAGCGAACATAACGCTATTTTTCAATGCATGCCTGCCCACTATAAAATAGGAAATAAAGCACCCTCAGTACGTCGAATTTTATTAACCGCTTCTGGAGGGCCTTTTCGAGAAACGCCTGTTGAAGAATTAGTCCATGTCACTCCCGATCAAGCGGTCGCGCACCCTAAATGGGATATGGGGCGTAAAATATCGGTTGATTCTGCCACCATGATGAACAAAGGTCTAGAGTTAATTGAAGCCTGTTTACTCTTTAATATAGCGCCTGATGCAATTCAAGTGGTGATTCATAAACAAAGCATTATTCATTCAATGGTTGATTATGTTGATGGCTCGGTCTTAGCACAAATGGGCAACCCTGATATGCGAATTCCAATTGCCCACGCAATGGCTTATCCTGAACGTTTTGATTCAGGTGTCAGCCATCTTGATATTTTTGAAATCGCACAAATGGATTTTGAAAAACCGAATTTAGAACGTTTTCCGTGTTTACGGCTGGCAAAAGAGGCCATAGAAACAGGAGGAGTGATGCCAACGGTGTTAAATGCCGCCAATGAAATTGCAGTCGAAGCCTTTTTAAACGAACAAATAAAATTCACCGATATCGCCGTACTCATCGAAAAAACCATGCTCTATTTTACCCAAGAAATTGTGGATAATTTAACCCACGTAGTACAAAATTTTACAGATGAGCAATCAAGCGCTTTGAATCTTATCTTAGCGGTTGATGCACACGCTCGAGTCGAAACTAAAACCTTTATGGAAGCCTCTTAAATAAATGGAACTTATTTACACGCTGTTTCATTTTATAGTCGCCATTGCCATTTTAGTCTCCTTTCATGAATTTGGGCATTTTTGGGTCGCACGCCGCTGTGGGGTAAAAGTCTTACGTTTTTCAGTTGGCTTTGGCAAAGTTGTATTCTCCTATCAAAAAACACCCGATTCTACTGAATACGTTTTATCCGCGATTCCTTTAGGCGGCTACGTCAAAATGGTGGATGAACGTGAGGGCAATGTTAAAAAAGAAGACCTCCCCTTTGCCTTTAACCGCCAACCCTTAGCGGCACGCTTTTCGATTGTCGCAGCAGGGCCTATTTTTAATTTAATCTTAGCCATCGCGTTGTATTGGATGGTCGCGGTCATAGGAGAGTCAGGCATTTCACCTATTATTGGGGAAC
>JAGLBU010000320.1 GCA_023146575.1 Methylococcales bacterium | reverse complement strand
AAAAAAACCGTGAAGCTTAGTCACTGCCGCCAACAACACCTAAAATTTGTAATAGGCTTAAAAATAAGTTGTAGATTGAAATATAAAGGCTAATAGTCGCCAAGATATAGTTGGTTTCACCACCGTGAATAATTTCGCTGGTTTGATATAAAATCATGCCTGACATTAACAAAATAAACATGGCAGAAACCGCAAGTGATAACCCTGGAATCGGTAAAAACATCGCCGCGATACCCGCGATAAAAGCCACCAAAATGCCAATCATTAAAAAACCGCCCATAAAGCTAAAGTCTTTACGTGTGGTTAAGGCATATCCTGATAATCCTAAAAAGATAATGCCAGTACCACCTAGCGCGGTCATGATTAATTCACTGCCATTCGCATAAGCACTGATGTATGAATTTAAAATAGGCCCGAGCGTTAACCCCATAAAACCTGTTAGTGCGAAGACCAGCAAAATTCCCCACGCGCTGTCTCTAAACTTAGTGGTTAAAAATAACAAACCAAAATAAATACCCAAGGTAACCAACATACCAAAACGCGGCAGTTCCAAGTACATGGCAAGACCAGCGGTCGCGGCACTAAAAACTAATGTAATGGACAATAATAAATAGGTATTTCTCAGAACTTTATTGGTTTCCAGAATACTTGATTCTGATCTTGCCGTTGAGACATCATAATTCATGTGTTTTTCCTTACGTTTTAACGAATAGTTATAATATAAATGGGTATAGGCAAGCCATTTTACAAGTATTTAGTGAAAGTTGCTAAAACTAAAATGGCTAGTAGATAAACTGATGATGTTAGAATGAATCAACATTTTTTAGCGTTAAATTACTATCAAAAAATCGCCTTTGCTTATTAATATTAGGCTATTTTAACCTCAAGAGTACTATTATCAATTAATCCAACGACTTTTACATGAGTCCCAACAGGGCAATTAGCACCTTTCACATCCCACAGTGAATTGTCACTGGTTTTTATTTTTCCTATACCGCTTTCAATTTCTTCTTCAACAAGGAATGTACAACCAATATAATTAGTGGCTCTTTGATTGGGAGTATATGGGGTTTCTTTTTTATTAAATAATGAAAAAAACATGTCATCACCTCTGTATTCTAAATTAGAAAATATTTATTTTTTGACTATTTGACCAAAAGAAGCATCTTGTATCCGCTCAGGACAATCATGAGGAACGATTTCCATCATTGAAATAAGAGCGAATACAGGCATTAAATGTTTTGCTGTTTTTCCTAAAAAAGCAGCTAAATCACCTATTTTCTTGAAAAAATTAACTTTTTTTGACATTTCAGTACCTCCACTAAAGCTAAGAAATACTTGAAGGAAATCATATTATTTGTGGCAATAAAGGACTATAATAGTCTTGCCTATTTATACTAAGTTGATCTTTAACTTCAAGTGTTGAGTAGAGGTGAAAGTTGCTAAGGCTCGAAACTTTTAAGCTTTCCCTCCGTAGGCAAATTAAAAACCTGTATTTTTTAAATGCGGGTTTTTTTTTGCTATAAGAATTTTAACGTATTATTGATATACAAGTCAAAAAAAATAATTAAAAAACACACACATAAGGTGTTGTTATTTAACAACATTTAATTATTGTTTTGATTTGTTTTTTTAGTTAATTATTTTATTAAAACAAAAAATCAATAACCTTACTGTTAGATATTTTTTTTATAAAATATTTTTTGTTATTTTTTGTTCTTAATTTTTATCATTAAAAAATACAATTTATATTAAATATTGAGATTTATTATGAGTAATGAACTTAACTGGTTAAAGCAAGGACTAAATTCCTCTGGAGTTAACAATGATGCAATTAATGAGTATTTTAAAAATAATGGTCTAAAAAATTTAGAGTTACTTAAGGAAAAAACGATTGACTTATTTAAAAAAGAAATTGTTTTGAATAACACAAAATATTCTGAAAAGAGAAAATATATTAATAAAGTATATTCTAGTCTAGAGAATTTTCGCAATAATGGAACTATTTTAGAGGTTCTTAGATTGCTTGAGGCTAAGGAAACTACATACAGTCCTTACTACACTAAAATAAGAAAATATGTAACCGATGAAACGGGAGACATAGATAGTATTTATAAGATAGCGATCTCATTTGAACGACTATTAAACGATAAAAGTGCTAAAAATATTAAACATATTGATATTTATCATTATCTATTAAAGAAAAATGTACACCAAAAGACAATCCCTGAAAAAAAGGTAATTAATAAAATAGTAGGTGATTACCTAATGTTTAGACAATCTAATATAGATAAAAAGTTAATTAATATTTCACATTTAAAATTAAGATTTAATGATAATGAAAAAGTTTATAATTTTGAGTTAGTAAGACGAAGTAGTGATGGCAAAGAAACCTCTGTTAAAGGAATTTTTTTACAAAATACAGCTGCAACCTATATTTTCCTTTGTTTAAGCAAAAAGGAAAAGGAACATTTTTCATTTCTAGAAACAATAACAATTATTAAAAATCAACCACTTGAGGAAGGAGCACAAGAAGAGCCTTTAATTGGCATGTATAATGGGCAAACAGTTTTTGGAGCTATTTCAAGGCAACCTTTTGCAAGTAGAGTTGTTTTAATTAGGGTAACAAATGATGATGAACTATTTGATGATTTAAATAAAAAAAATCTTTTACGAAGTCATAATATTGAAGAGATAAAAAAAGAATGGAAACACATAGGGTCATCAAATACAGATAAAGATAGCTCTTGGGGTGATACATTACATAGAATTAATTTAAAAATTCCTATAGAGGTTTTTTTAAAAAACATTAAAAATGAAATAGATGAGGATACAGGACTTTTTTTATTAAAAGACAAGATAAGTCGTTAGAAAAACTGGCATAGCGGTAACAACTATGACAATTAATGAACTGAAATTTATGCAATGATTTTATGGGATAATAGATGTTTATTGATGGTATTTTTTTGAGAAATTTATGAACG
>JAGLBU010000032.1 GCA_023146575.1 Methylococcales bacterium | reverse complement strand
CATGGTTTTTATTACGTTATCAAACGTGGCAACACACTCAAAAACAACAAAAATCCACCATCCGAGGTTTGCAAGGTGGACGAACGTCTTTAATTGCTCATCAAGTTTTTATTGCCCATCAAGTTGCGGATCGTTTTTCCCCAAAAATTATGCTCGCTGATGAAGTTGGTTTAGGAAAAACCATTGAGGCGGGATTAATTTTACATGCACGATTGTTAAAAGGCTTAAGTCAGCGGGTCTTAATCATCGTTCCCGAAGCGTTATTACATCAATGGTTGGTGGAAATGTTACGCCGATTTAATTTACGCTTTAGCCTATTTAATGAAGCACGATGCAAAGCCTCTGATTTTGACAACCCTTTTGCTTCTGAACAACTGGTCTTAGCTGGGCAGCAGTTTTTTTCCGAGTATCCCAAGCGGCAACAACAAGCCCTTGACGCAGGCTGGGATATGTTAGTCGTGGATGAAGCGCATCATTTAGAATGGCATCCGCAACACCCCAGCCCTGAGTATTTATTTGTTGAACAATTAAGCTATCAAACCCAAGGGGTTATTTTATTAACGGCTACCCCTGAGCAATTAGGCAAGGAAAGTCATTTTGCACGATTACGATTACTTGACCCTGACCGTTTTTATGATTTTGACGCTTTTTTAAAAGAAGAATTACAATTTGAACCCGTGGCGGAGATTGCAAACGCTTTGTTAAGCGATCAACCCTTGAGCAAAGTTGAAAAAAACAATCTTAAATCACTGATTAAACATGATAATGTTGCCTCACTGGTGGCTCAGTTAGACCAGCCTTTAAAAGCCACAAAAGCACGCCAACAACTGATTGAAATTTTATTAGATTATCATGGCACAGGACGAATTTTATTTCGAAATTCTCGCCAAACTGTCAAAGGGTTTCCTGAGCGTCAAGCATTTCCCTATCCTTTAACAATTGATAAGGCGACGTGGTTAATCGAACGCTTAGAACAATTACAACCTCAACAAGTGGTCTTGATTTGTCATTTAGCCACAACCGTTATTGCCTTAGAAAAACAATTGAAACAACAAGGCTTTCGAGTCGCGGTATTTCATGAAAAAATGAGTATTATTGAGCGTGACCGAGCCGCCGCTTATTTTGCGGACCCTGAGAATTCCGCGCAAATTTTATTGTGCTCTGAAATTGGCAGTGAAGGGCGAAACTTTCAATTTGCACATCATTTGGTGTTATTTGATTTACCACAAAACCCTGATTTATTACAGCAACGCATTGGACGCTTAGATCGTATTGGGCAAAAATCGGTGATTCAAATTCACATCCCCTATCAAAAAAATAGCACAGAGGAAGTTTTATATCGGTGGTATCAGGAAGGCTTTGATGCTTTTTGTCATAACTGTTCTGCCGCACAAGCTGTAGCAGTCAAACTACATTCTGAATTGATGTCGGCCATACGTGCTAATAACGCCCATTTAACAGATGCTTTTATTCAAAAAACACAACAATTAACCGCTGAGATTGAACAAAGCTTACAAAAAGGCCGTGATCAATTATTGGAGTTAAATTCCTGTAGACCAGAACCTGCCAGAGTATTAATACAATTATTGGAAGCAGAAAAACCTACAAAATTATGGGCGTATGCAGAGGCTTTATTTGATTGTTACGGGGTAAATTCAGAAGAGCATTCACAGGGGTGTTATATTTTAAGCCCCAGCGAAAATTTGAGAGTTTCACATTTTCCACATCTCCCTGAAGATGGCACTACGGTGACGATTAATCGGGAAATGGCGCTGATGCGTGAGGATATGGCTTTTTTAAGTTTTGAACACCCAATGCTGGTAGCGGCAATGGATTTGGTGTTATCCAGCGATACGGGTAATGCTAGTATGAGTGTTATTCAGCATCCAGAACTCAAAGGCGGACAGTTTTTATTGGAATGTTTATTTATTGTTGAATGTGTTGCCCCCAGTCATTTACAAGTCGGGCGTTTTTTACCACCAACACTCATTCGTATTTTGATAGACCAACATCAAGAAGATTTAACCGATGAGATCGTGCATGATGATTTAATTGAAACGGGAGATCGTTTGAATAAAGAGCAAATGGGGGAGTTTTTAAGCCAACAGCGTCGAGTTATTCAAGCATTATTAGCCAAAGCACAACAATGTGCCGATATAAAAATGCAAACGCTTATTAATACCAGCCATCAAAACATGATTCAATCATTAGGTTATGAAATCAAACGCTTAGTTAGCTTAAAAAAGATTAACTCAAGTATTAAGTCGCACGAAATTCAGCAATTAAAAGAGGTTGCTTTATCCTTAAACGAGGTCATTCAATCCGCGCAATTAAAACTCGATGCGGTACGTTTTATTGTGACGAAATAAGAGCTAGTTACAGGTTTATTTCCACTGCTCGCTTTCAAACTGTCGATCCCGTTCTTGATAAATATTGACATTGTTGTGTGTGTTATTTTCAGAGCCATCATCTGGCACAATTAAAAATGGCACAGGCATTAGTGGATTAAATTTAACTTTAAGATCTGGCGCACTTGCACAGGAATTTATCAAAAATAAACCGTTTGCAACTATAAAATATTTTATTAATTTAATCATCACTGACTCAACTGTTAAGGTTAAAACCTCAACATAACAGAAAAAACTTTAAAATAAAATCGCTAATAGCCATTTTTGGTCGGCTTAAGGTCGTGTAATTTTTCCGATAAATAATGAACTTCGGTTTCAATTTCCCCATCTTCAAATAATTTCAACGTGCGATACGCAGGTGAAAGTGTATCAAGGGTAAATTTAGTAGAGCAGGGTTTAAATTGAAAACAGGTTGCGGGGGTGCTAAAAATACGAATACCTTGTTTTTGAGCGCTTAAGTTTTGATGCACATGCCCTGTTACAATTAACTTTACCTCAGGATAAGGTTGTAAACATTCAAAAAATTCATCCCTGTTGTCAACCAGCATCGTGTCCATCCAAGTGCTGCCAGAGGTCACACAATGATGGTGCATCGCGATCATAATGTGATCGGTTTCATTTTGCTCAAGATAGCATTTTAAACGTGTTAATTCTTCTGCTTGAAACCCACCACCCGCTTGATTAATGATCTGACTATTCAAACAAATTAATTGCCAATTTTTTAAAAAAGTCTGTTTTTTACAATGAATCATTTTCTGGTTGAACATTTGCTGCATTAAAGAAAAATCATCATGATTCCCTGGTAAGCAAACCGTTTGTGTTTCATAACCCAATAAAATATCATTAATACGTTGATAACTGTTTAAACAAGGTTCTTGCGCCAAATCCCCCGAGACCAAAATTAAATCAAACTTTTTTTGTTGTTGATGCGCATTTTCTAGCACCGCTTTAAAGTAATATTCGGTATCAACGCCTAATAAAGTGCGACCTGTTTGCGGAAATATATGCGAGTCCGTCACTTGTAAAATAGTACTAAAGGATTTTTTTGTCTTCATAATGAGGATAATATTTCTTTAAAAAGAACTTTGGAATTTCGGTCTGAATCATAATAAGACCGTAAAGATGACGGTAAAGCTTGCCTATCACACACCTTGAAACCGCGCTCTAAAAACCAATGACTGGTTTGCGTGGTTAACACAAATAATTTTTGAATTTTTTGCTGTTGTGCTTTTTGAATCAAATCCTTAAATAACCGTTTGCCTCGTGCTTTTTGTTGATAATCTTTATGCACCGCTAAACAACTCATCATCGCAAAGTCTGTCGCTTTTAAAGGGTGAAAAGCCGTACAAGCAATAATTAAACCATCACGTTCAATAACACTATAGTCGTTAATTTCCATTTCCAACTTTTCTCTGGATCGTTTGACTAATTTCCCTTGATTTTCCAATGGGACTATTAATTCTAAAATACCACCGATATCGTCTAAGGTCGCATGACGCAACAATTCAAACGGAGCTGAACTAATCAAGGTTCCAAATCCATCTCGCGTAAACAACTCCAATAATAACGCCCCTTCTTGACGGCGATTAATCAAATGCACCCGTAAAACCCCTTGCTGACAGCTGTGAATAGCCACCTCAAGATTATGGATAACCCCTACGTTAATATTCTTTGTTTGGGTTAAAAAATTCTGCGCTTCTACTGTGGTCATCTGCTGAATCACTTGGTTGGTTTTAGGTAATAAGCAATCATTTTCAGTTAATAAAATTAATTTTTCAGCGGTTAAAGCACAGGCAATTTCAGCGGCAAGGTCTTCGGCGACTAAATTAAACACCTCACCACTGGGCGAATAACCCACAGGGGAAATCAACACCACGTTATTTTGGTCTAACTGTTGATGTATAGCAGCGGTATCAATGCGTCTCACCACCCCCGTGTAAGCATAATCAACGCCATCAATAATACCTAACGGTTTTGCCACCACCACATTGCCTGAGGCAACTTTTATTTTAGCACCTGCCATCGGCGAATTTGCTAACCCCATAGATAACAAGGCTTCAATTTCAATTCGAACCGTACCTGCCGCTTCTTTAACACATTCTAAACAAGCTTTAGAGGTAATCCGAACATTATTTTCAAAGGTTGAGCTAAGCCCACGTTGCGTTAAATAAAAATCAATTTGCGGTCGAATACCATGTACTAGAACCAAACGAATCCCTAAACTTTTTAACAAGGCAACATCATGAATTAAGCCTGAAACATTTTCTCTAACCGCCTCCCCTCCCAAAAAAATAACAAAAGTTCGATTGCGATGTGCATGGATGTAGGGCGCAGAATGTCTAAACCAATCAACAAAACGATCAGGATTATGCATAGAAAAAAAGGTTTAAATGAATAACCTTTGAATAAAAATTAAAAGTTCGTGAAGTCATCAAGAATATTATATTTTATGAAGGGATTTTTGCAACTACAATCAAAGCCTAAGGTGAAAAATCCAGTGTGCATTATTATAGATTTTTCGTGTTGGTGTCTGCTTAAAGAGTTATCTAATTCACAAATAAAAAATTAATCTATACGGGTTTAACAAGAATCTTTATAGTAACCTACGTTTAAATGACTACCTTGAATAAGCGGTTGCCAAATTTAAGCTGCTTCAATCCAAAAGGTTTAAGACTATGAATAAATTAACCCTCTGCTCGACATTAATTACTCTAACATTTTTGATAGCACTGCCAAGTTATGCCAATAAAGTCGCCTTAGTTATCGGTAATAGTGCCTATAAACAAGCCCCACTTACAAACCCTGCGAACGATGCTAATGATATTGCGACTAAATTACGGCGTTTAAATTTTGAGGTTATTTTAGTCAAAGATGCCACTAAAAAAGAAATGCGCCAAGCAGTTCGTACCTTTGATCAAAAACTTCGCACCAGCGCAGGTGTTGGTTTATTTTATTATGCAGGACATGGCATGCAAGTCGATGGCACTAATTATTTAATTCCTCTAGGGGCTAGCATTCAACAATCTTATGATGTGTCAGAAGAGTCGGTTTCCGCGAACTACATATTAAAAGCGATGGAAGCTTCAGGGAATAAATTAAACATTGTTATTTTAGATGCGTGTCGAAACAATCCTTTTGCACGCGGCTGGCGCTCAGGCACTGCGAATGGTATTTTAGCGCGAATGGATGCGCCAACAGGCAGTATTATAGCCTATGCCACAGGCCCTGGGGATACTGCAGAAGATGGTGATTCCAGCAATGGCACTTATACGAAACATTTGTTAAAAAATATGGATGTTCCAGGTTTATCTATTGAAGAAGTGTTTAAAAAGGTTCGAATCGGTGTGATTGAAGATACGGCTAAAAAACAAGTCCCGTGGGAGTCAAACTCCTTAACAGGTAATTTTTATTTTATTGAAAACCTCACCATTGCACCGAACAAAACCCCTGTAAGCGAAAAATCGGTGAGCGCGCCACTTAATAATGAAGAAATCACCTATTGGAATACCATTAAATCATCCAATAATCCTCGTTATTTTAAAGCCTACATGGATAAATATGGCGATAAAGGTCAATTTACGTCCATTGCAAAAATTCGTAGAAATGAGTTAATCGCTTTACAAAAGGCACCTACGGTAACCGCGACACCTGCAAGCACGTCAAAGACTGATGTGTTATATGCCGCCCTTGCCATTAATGGTAATCAAGGGGATCGCTGGGGGTTTTCTGCTGACCGATTTAGTGCCAGCGAAGCCAATCAACAAGCTTTGCTTAAATGTGGCTCAGATTGTACCGTTGTCAAAAATTTTGCCAATGGCTGTGGTGCATATGCAGCCGATCAAGCCTCTGGCAGTACTATTTGGGGGTTTGCGCAAGGTAAAACACCTGAACAAGCAAAAGATAAAGCCCTAGCATCCTGCCTTTATTATAAAGGCACTCAATGTATTATTCGCGTTTGGGTGTGCAACAGTCATTAAAAAACCTTTTAAAAAAAATCTATGAATAATATTGCTCCCTCCCTTTGTCCTAATTGTTTTGAGCCCTGTCAAACGCCACATTGTCCTGCCTGCCAGTTTGATTTAAGCCAATATTCAACAGCACCTCACCATTTACCATTATTCAGCTTGGTTGGTGATTATATTTTAGGCTGTGTGTTAGCGGAAGAAGCTTTTAGCATCACCTATATTGCTAAAAAAAAAGGGCAAAAGGAATTATTTTCACTCAAAGAATATTGCCCCAAACCTTTAGCTCTTCGATGTCCAAAATCCTTAAAAGTCAAAATCAAAAATACCCCAGAGATAAAATCAGCCTTTACTGTTTACCTTAAAAGTTTTATTGCCGAAGCGCAGTTACTCGAAGCCTGTCAACGATACCCCGCTATTAATGGGGTGGTGCGCTATGCAAATTTAGTTCAACAAAATGGCACGGTTTATTTAGTCACTGAATATGTAAAAGGCTATTCTCTACAAGCGCTTTATTTAAAAAATGACAATAAATTAGCCGAATCCCATATTAAACAATGGTTACCCTCGCTTTTAGATACGTTAGAAACATTACACAAACGCCAACGTTATCATCAAAATATTAGCCTCAAAAATATTTTTTTACCCGAAAAAACATCGCAAACCAATATCGCAGTCTTAATGGGGTTTGATCTTTATCAGCAAATTAAAAGCCCTTTTTTTAAAACAAATCCTTATTACGCCCCTGAACAATTTGGACGACACCCAAAAACGGTGATAGATGCGTGTACTGATTTGTATTTACTAGGCGCTATATTATTTCAATGCCTTAATGGCTTAGAAATTCCCACGCTCAAAAAACGCCTTGAAAACCCCAGCTTAACTTTTAATAATTCCAACATTCATCCCGTATTAAAAAAAGCCATTACCTCATGTCTTTCTTTGTCCAAAGAACGCAGACCTAAAAATATAGCCGCTTTAAAAGAACTATTAGAGCCTTTCTTATCCCCCAAAGAACCTGAATCAATACAAGTGGTAGAAGAAACTGAATCTAAAAAACAACAACTTTTGTGGCAACAAACCAAAACACTGGATAACATTGAAGCGTATAAAAAATATTTGCAATATTATCCGTCAGGTGGACAAAAAGAAATTGCCATTGAAGCAATTAAACGCCTAGAACTTGAGCAACGCTTAACCTCGTTAGTTGAAAATATTCAACAACCCTCACCAACCCCAAAAATAGTCAGCAGCCTATTATTAAGTCAAACCCAAGATAGTTTATCCGATGAGGATTTTGCACCTGCTATGGTACTCATCCCCCCTGGGGGATTTTTAATGGGGACAGCAAGAACCAAAAAAGAAAGTTTTGAAAATGAAAAACAGCATTCTATTGAAATAAAATCCCCTTTTTATATCAGTCAATTTCCAGTTACCTTTGCTGAATACGACCTCTTTTGCCGAGAAAATAATTTAATATATCAATCAAACCTTTCATCTGTAACCTTTATTGAGGAAAAAAACAGGCACCCCGTGACCAATATTTCTTGGTTTGATGCCACAGCCTATTGCAACTGGCTTTCTGAAAAAACAGGCAAGCATTATAAATTGCCCACCGAAGCGGAATGGGAATATGCCTGTCGTGCTAATTCACAATCAGCCTATTATTTTGGAACCGACCCTCAAAAGCTTAAAGATTATGCGTGGTATCAAAAAAACTCAGAGGGAGAAAGTCACCCTGTGGGCTTAAAACGTCCTAATATTTGGGGATTATATGATATGCACGGCAATGTATGGGAGTGGACAAACACCGAAGACATACAAAATAATGCTATAAAAAATCCCCCCAATAAATCTAATTACCCCATTGTACGCGGTGGTTCATGGGATGATTTGCCTTGGTGGCTACGCTCGGCGTATCGAAATGGATGGGATGCAACCTATCGTAGTAATGATTTAGGGTTTAGAATTGCCAAAACTTATTAAATAAAAACCTTCTAAAAAAACCATGAGCTTAATTCATTCGCACTATGGAAAATCACACTTAACCCCTGCGCAAATTTTACGCGATCCCATTCTTTTTTTAGCGTTTGGCTTTGGTTCAGGTTTAGCTAAAAAAGCCCCAGGGACGATGGGAACAGTTGCCGCAATCCCTGTTTATTTATTTTGCGCTCAATTTAATGTGTGGATATTTAGCTTATTAACACTGATTATTACCTTTGTCGGTATTTGGATTTGTGATATTGCGGCTAAAAAATTACAAGTGCATGATTTTGGGGGTATTGTCTGGGATGAAATCGCAGGTTATTTAATTACTATGTGGTTTACTGTCGCCTTTATGCCCTTTTCATTCATGGCGGTTTTAATAGGTTTTATTTTATTTCGAATTTTTGACATCCTAAAACCACAACCCATTAAATGGGTTGACAGCAAAGTTGAAGGCGGTTTTGGTATCATGCTCGATGATGTGATTGCAGGAATTTTTGCAGGCGTATTATTATGGTTACTGGCTTTTTTTTACCCGAGCCTTTTTGCGTAA
>JAGLBU010000319.1 GCA_023146575.1 Methylococcales bacterium | reverse complement strand
ATTTACCTGAACATTGGCGTTATTCAAGTGCGCGATCTTATATGGGTGAAGAATCTTTATTGCCCATTGTTTTATTAAGTTGAAAGATCAAGCAGAGCTTGACGGTAGGCATTCCCAAGCTGGAGATTGGGAACGAGATAACGGTAGATAAAAGGGGCATGGCTTTTGCGTCTTTTTGCAAAAGATGTGACAAATTTATATTTCGGTTGGATAGCATTGTTAGGCTTATTTTTAATTTACTTGAATAGTAATATGTTTGCCTGTTCTTTCAACCATATCTACCAAAGCGTCGATGGTAAATTTGTTTGATTTACCTGTCATAATGTCAGAGATTCTAGGCCTAGTTACGTGTAATAAATTTGAAGCTTCTTCCTGTTTGAGGCTTTTATTTTTTATCCACTCGCTTATTTGGCACATAAGCTGTGCTTTAATTTTTAACTTTGTGGCTTCTATTGGTTTAAACCCCAAGTCTTCAAAAACATTACCATTTTCAGTAGTAATATGAGAAATTGATGTGTCGAGATGATTCATTATTTTTCCTCTTTTTTGATTGCTTTGTACCTTGCTTTAGCAATATTTATATCATTTGAACTCGTTTTTTGAGTTTTCTTCTGAAAGGAATGAAGGACATATATTTTATTTGAAAATTTTGCAACATACATAATACGATATATATTACTGCTTTCACTTATACGAATTTCTTTAACTCCAGAACCAATTTGTTGAAAAGGCTTCCAATTTTCAGGTTCAAAACCATTTTGAACTCTGTGTAATTGATAACCAGCTTCTTGTTTTGCTTGGCTAGAGAATGACTGTAAATCTTTTAAACTTGTACCTACCCAGTAAATTTGTTTTTCTATACTCATGAAGTTAATGTATTAAATTTTATACATTTTGTCAATGAGAGTTTTAAGCCTAACACCCAAATAAGCGACGCTTTGGGAAGTCCGCTGGAGCGCATTGTTAGCACATATCTTATCGTGGAACAAACCCATTAAACATTTTTGATGCAATTTTATCCATTTTATTTTTTACATTTTCAGGGTAGGTTATCAAACACTCTTTGAAAACATCATCAATTAAAAATACCTTTCGATAAAATATTATTTTTTTTACATTATCTATCCCGCTAATTACAAACCAATTATTCTTTTTAGGTTTATAGGTAATTACAGTTTTTTTACTTCTGTTTTTCTCTTCAAATATAGAGCCATCATACTTAACTTCTAATGACTCATCCATAGAATATCCAGCCCAGCATCTTAATTCAATCTGTGCATCCCGTGATAAAAAAACCTGTCCATCACCATTACCAGATTCTCCTTGCGGGTATAGTATATCTATAGGATAAGGAATAGAAAACGAAAACCTCTGATTTCTATATTTAGAATAAGGTACTTCAGCTCTTATAATAGAAAGCTGAATGGTTAATAAGATAAATATAATAAATTTTACTAATTTCATGGTTGTTATTGTAACCTATTTGTCAAGTTCCGTGTGATTATGTTCCTGAAAAGAGTTATCCTCTTTTCATATCTTGATGACTAATATTGCTAACTGTCAAGTCCCGA
>JAGLBU010000318.1 GCA_023146575.1 Methylococcales bacterium | reverse complement strand
AAATGAATGTGAAATTCAGACCTGGTGTCGAGCGTGGGGAAGGTATTTTAGACGTTGATGTCACCCGTGCGCGTCCTTATCAATTAAGTTTAGCGTTTGATAATTATCGTCCGCCCAGTGTCGGTAGCAATCAGGGAACACTCAGCGGTTGGGTGCAAAACTTAACCACATTAGGCGATACATTCAGCGGCAGTTTAAATTATGGGGAAGGTTCATTGGGCGCATCAGGAAAATTTTCAATCCCTTTAAATGCCTATGATACTCGATTTTATTTTCAGTTTAATATTAACGATAGTTCCATTATTGAGGAGCCGTTAGAAGAATTGGATGTTGAAAGTAAATACTTGGGCTTTGAAGTAGGAATTACCCAACCAGTTATTAACATTTTAAATCGCAACTTTGATGTCGGGATCAGCTTTGCTTATAAAGAAAATAAAACCACCCTGTCGGGCGAAGCATTTTCATTTTCAGAAGGGGCTGATGACGGGGTTACTAAAGATTCTGTACTGCGATTTAGTTTGGATTTTACTGAACGATTTGACAATCATGTTTTTTCTGCGCGGTCTGTGACTAGCTTAGGGTTAGATGTTTTTGATGCGACATGGCATAGCGATGATAATAGAGCCGATGGCGATTTTGTTGCATGGTTAGGGCAATTACAATATGCAGGTAAAATTTTGGACACGGATGGCGTATTAATTTTACGTGGAAATATGCAATATGCGGATGAAAAACTTTTACCCCTAGAACGGTTTTCCTTAGGCGGTCGTCACAGTGTTCGAGGTTATCGACAAAATGAAATTGTACGGGATAAAGGCTTTACGGTTTCAGCGGAAGTGCAATATAACTTATTCAAAAATGCAGAAAATTTTGTAGGGGATTTAACCGTATTTTCATTTATGGATTATGGCGGCGGTTGGAATCATGGTGAAAAAGAAAATATCGCTTTTTTACATTCCATTGGGGTAGGAATGGAATGGCAACCTGTTAAATATTTTCATACTGAGGTTGTTTATGCGCATGATTTAAATACGGCGACTCAAAAGGCAGAATATAATCTGCAAGACAGTGGGCTTCATTGGCAATTTACTTTGTTTGCATTTTAAGAGGACGTAAAATGATTTTAATTCGATCCATCCTTCTTTTAATACTGTTAAGTGTTTCAAGTGTACAAGCACAAGATCTAAATACCCTATTACAACAGGGGCAAAATTATATCGTGACAGGGCATTATTACGAGGCAGTTCGCCAATTAGATAAAGCCAAAGCAATAGCAACTGATAAAGGGGATAGTTACTACCTAACCTTTATTAATGTGCTGGAAGGTTATATTAATTTACAACAACAAAATTTTAAAAAGTCTAAAGAACTCTTATTATTGGCACTAAAGCAATCCACACAACAGAACTGGATTGATTTAACCGCTAAAACGCAATTGTATTTGGGTGAACTCAAAAATCGACAAAAATGTTCGCTTGAAAAAGACTCTCAATATTATTTTAAAAAAATTGTTGATCAATCAGCACAAATCACAGAAAAAGCCTTAGTGATAAGTGCTTATTTGCATTTGATTAAGGCCAATCAAGATGGCAAACCTGATGACATTCCTATACAATTAAAAGAGGCCGAAGCATTTTTGATCACATTACCAATTGATAAAAAAACGGCTCAGGCATGGTTAAGCTTAGGTCATCAGGCGTTTATTTATCAAAAAGATAAAAAAGATAACCCTACAGGATTTCAAACTGCCTCTCGGTATCTGAATAAAGCCCTTATTCATTCTAAAGCATTTAAACAACCGCGTGTTCAAGCTTCTGCCCTTCAGTATTTAGCTCAACTTGATCAGCAACAGAATCGAGTAAAAGATGCTATTGATCGGGTTCAACAAGGTCTTTATATTACACAAAAAATCCAAGCGAGTGATATTGCGATTCATCTCGAAGCGTTATTAGCAAAATTATTCTACACAAAAAATAAATTACCTGATGCGAAAAAAGCCTATAAACGTGCAATTCAACACATTGAAGATATTCGTGTCGATATTCCAATATCGTATAATACAAAGGGCGATTCCTCTTTTCGAGATAAGTTGGCGCCGATTTATTTAGGTTTAGCGGATTTATTATTACAACAGAGCGCAGAAGAGGTTGATGCTTCATTAGAGCAAACGTTATTAAAAGAAGCACAAGATGTGATTGAGTTGATGAAGAAAAACGAATTAGAGGATTTTTTCCAAAAGCGTTGTGAAATTGCGACTACCCCTATTAATTTGAAAAAAACTGACCCACATGCAGCGGCGATTTATCCGATTTCTTTCAAAGACCGTTTGGATATTATTGTTTATACCAGCCAAGGTTTAAAGCGTTTTAGTAGTCCTGTTAGTGCTAAAATATTAGATGAAACGGCTCGAGCTTATGCAAAAGATTTACGTGAGGGTAATGAGCTTTCAACAATAGAGCATAAGCGGGAAGCGATATTACTCTATAAATGGTTAATAGCGCCTTTAGATGCGTATTTAAAACAACAAAAGATAGAAACACTGGTGTACATTCCAGATGGCGTATTACGACTACTCCCTCTTTCAGCACTCTATAATAATGAAAAATTTTTAATTGAAGACTATGCGGTGGTTACTTTACCTGGAATGTCGCTAATTGAATCAAAAATAACAAATTATAATCAACAACAAGCCATTTTATTTGCTGGGCTTAGTCATCTGGGCGATGTTATCTATGATTTACCTTACAAGAACTTGATTGATAAGATAGGGGATCTAGACATTAAGGATAAAAAAGCGAACATCTTTCTTAGCGATTGGATTAGACAAAATAAAAACATAGACAACTGTGCTAAAGATCAACAAAAGAAAACCTTAAAATTATTATTTGAAAATTCAAAAATAACAGCAGCCATTAAGAAAGTATTTAATTTAAAGGTAGCTAAAACAGAAATTGAAACATTGGCACAAAATAATCAGATGCCTTACCTCCTAAACGAACGCTTTTCACTAAAAGATTTTTCGGATACACTTGATAAAAAGCCGTATAAAATTTTACATATTGCGACACATGGTGTTTTTGGTGGAACAGAAAATGAAAGCTATATTATGACGCATGATAAAATTCTAACAATTAATAAATTAGAACGATTATTAACAACCAATCATTTCAAGAAATCGCCCCTTGATTTACTTATTTTAAGTGCGTGTCAAACCGCCGAAGGGGATGATAAATCCCCCCTTGGTTTCAGTGGTGTCGCGATCAAAGCCAAAGTACGTAGTGTGTTAGGCTCATTATGGAATGCTTATGATGAAGCAACGGCTCAATTAATGATGGCATTTTATGATGCTCTAAAAGACCCTACATTATCCAAAGCACAGGCGTTGCGTAAAGCAAAACTGAGCTTATTAAAACAAAAAAAATTCTCTCATCCTAAATTTTGGTCATCGCTCATTTTAGTGGGAAACTGGAAGTAATTTTATGAGCGTTTTGATGTGAATAATAAATTGCGAATTATTGGAGGTGATTGGCGCAGTCGGCATATTTTGTTTAATGATGCAGAAGGTTTACGTCCAACGGCTTCGAGAATCAGAGAAACCTTGTTTAATTGGTTGCAAAACGATGTGGAGAACCGTGTTTGTTTGGATTTATTTGCAGGCAGTGGTGCATTAAGTTTTGAAGCCGCATCCCGTGGAGCAAAACAGGTGTTTCAAATTGAAAATAATGCCCATGTTTGTCGGAAATTACATGAAAATGCGCTGAAATTATCAGCTAACACCATTAAATTAATTCAAAGTGATGCTTTTCGTTTTTTAAGTGGTAATTCTCAATTATTTGATTTAGTTTTTATTGACCCCCCTTTTCATCAAGGACTGGCTGTGCAGAGCTGTCAATGGTTAGAAGATAAAGGCTGGTTAACAACTGGTGCTAAAATTTATCTAGAAGTTGAGCGAGGATTATCGCTCGAAGAAATACCCACCCAATGGCGTTGTTTAAAACAAAAATCGGCGGGTGAAGTGGATTATTATTTATTTCAACGCCAGATAAATGTAAGAAAAAATGCGTAATTAAAGCGGGCATTGTGAGTCAAAAATACCGTGTGATTTACTTCTATTAAGTCCAATGATGCAGTGAAAACGTCTGTAGCTTAATCAACGAACGTGTTTAGTCCGAAAATTTTTACGTTTATTTTTGGGTTGACTGACATATGATTTTTTAGGCTTTGACGTGCCTTTAGGCTGAAACGATGGAATTAAATGCTGTTTGCCATTGCCAATTAAATTCGCTTTGCCCATTTTCTTTAACGCATCACGTAA
>JAGLBU010000317.1 GCA_023146575.1 Methylococcales bacterium | reverse complement strand
TACATGATCATGATGCCCCTGAAATTTTTAAACTTACGCCTAAATCACGATACGCTTTTTCAGTCAACGCATCCTTCATAATCACGATACTTTGCCATTGTTTCTTAGGTAAATAAAAATGCAATACAATCACAAAGCGCGTTATAACCGTGGTTGGTAAAATTTGAATTTTTTGTGGGGGTGTATTGATAAGGACTAATTGCCAATCATTTAATGTGATTTGACGAAGCTGATAAGGTTGAAAATTTGTGTATGCCCTCCAATGAAAACCTGCACTCATCACAATCACCCCAAAAAATAATCCCTGAATATAGAAAGGAAGATTCGGGCTAAAACTTACCACCAGAGTAACGCTGTGCAGAATCGCTAAAAAATATTTTACTCGTTGCGATTTTTTAATGTGGAATATTTTTAGGCAGTCGAATGTTAACGATGAGTTTGGCAAATTTGGACTCTTTTGGATATTTTTCACTCAATAAAAAAGCTAATAATAGGTTATCTTCAAGGCTTAAAAATTGTTCAAACAGTTGTTGTTCTTGAGGGGTTGCCGCTGGATAGACTGTATTTAAATACGTTAACAAAAGCTTGTCTAACTCTTGTGTCCCTCGGCGACACTGCCACTGTAAATGTTTGAAATGTTGATCCATGTAAGCTAGAAAGTCATACTTTACTTAATAAATATCTGTAGTTTATAGTTTGCATCCATTTTTTTAGCTTCCATAGTGATTAAATATTGCCCTGACATCGGTAGTTCGCCTAACCAATGCATCATTTGGTACGCAGCTTTTTTACCATCTAAAATTTCACCCTTTACCTCAATAACACCATCCGATTCGGTTAAGCGATAAAAAGGTTTGTAGATTGAAAAAACCGCATTATTTTCCACCGAGGATAAATCTAGATTTAAGGTTTGTCCTTTTCGAGCGGTAAAATAATAATAATGATTGTCTTTTTGAGGAATCATTTTTGCGTAAGAAGCTGAACTAGCCCCTTTTGAAAATCGAATCACTTCACTTGATTGTTGTAAAGCGCTCTCAGAATTTGGCGTATTTACCGCAGTAACAGGAATACCTTTCCATTTTTTAGTTAACGATTGCTCGCAATTTCCCCAAGTGGCTTGCCAACGTGAAGGATAATCTTTATCAATAAATTGAATATGAAAACGTCCCCAATAAGCGGTTGTACGTCCGTTAACTCCATCACGTTCGGTTTTACACAAAACATCACCTTTATCTTGCGCCCAATAGCCATCGTAAGCACCACGATTACTGTAAACACCTGCTAAATTTTCAATATAGATAATACCACCATAGCGACCATCATCATTATATCGCCATAATGCAGTGGTGCCAGAGTCTTCTGAATAAATGACTTTACCATGATTACTATTCCAAACTTCGTCAGCAAAACTATTGAAACTAATGAATAAAGCGAAGTTAAATATTAGTAATACCAGTGTTTTGTTCATAAAAAATCTCTGTTTACGGGTTAACATTATTAAAGCACTGCAATTTTATTGAGTGGGTTTATCGTTTAAACACATTAGGTATTAACAATAAACATGCCATCACTAAAGATTTATTTTAATTATGCGTTACTCTAAAAATAATAGCCTAGATTGATGGATAAATTATAGTTAAAAATTGAATTTTTTGGTTTATTCCCACTCTATTGTTGCTGGGGGTTTTCCTGAAATATCATAAGTAACACGAGAAATTCCCGAAACTTCATTAATAATGCGTCTGGAAATAAGGTCTAAAAAATCATAGGGTAAATGCGCCCAGCGGGCGGTCATAAAATCAATGGTTTCGACGGCTCGAATTGCAATAACATAATCATATCGACGACCATCCCCCATTACACCGACCGATTTTATGGGTAAAAAAACCGCGAAGGCTTGACTCACTTTATCATATAAATCATGGTTATAAAGTTCTTCAATAAAAATCGCATCGGCTTGTCGCAGTAAGTCAGCATAGCTTTTTTTAACTTCTCCTAAAATGCGCACCCCTAAACCAGGTCCTGGAAAAGGATGGCGAAAAACCATGTTCTTGGGTAACCCTAAGGCTAACCCTAATTGACGAACTTCATCTTTAAAAAGCTCCCGTAACGGTTCAACTAATTTTAACGCCATATTCTCTGGCAATCCGCCCACATTATGATGCGATTTAATCAAATGGGCATTCCCCGTTTTAGACCCTGCCGATTCAATTACATCAGGATAAATCGTTCCTTGGGCTAACCATTTTGCACTGGTTAATTTATGCGATTCTTCATCAAAAATTTCGATAAATAAATTACCAATAATTTTACGTTTTTTCTCAGGATCGGTAATCCCTTTTAAGGCGTTAAGATAACGTTGCTCGGCATTCACCCGAATCACTTTTACACCCATGTGTTGTGCAAACATTTCCATGACTTGATCGCCTTCTTTCAGACGTAATAAGCCTGTATCAACAAAAACACAAATGAGTTGCTTGCCAATCGCTTGGTGTAATAATGCTGCTACTACCGAAGAATCCACCCCGCCTGATAAGCCTAAAATCACTTGATCATCACCCACTTTTTGGCGCACCATTTCAATGCTATCCGTAATAATATTACGGGCCGTCCATAAGGCATCACACCCACAAATATCGACTATAAAACGTGATAAAATCGCTTGCCCTTGTTTGGTGTGAGTGACTTCAGGATGAAATTGGAGGCCATAAAATTTTTTTGCCTCATTTGCAATCCCTGCAATGGGTGCACTTTTTGAGCTTGAAATACAGATAAAACCTTCAGGCAAGCTTACAACTTTATCGCCATGACTCATCCAAACCTCTAACAAACCATGACCTTCAGAGGTTTTAGCATCTTCTATATCGTTTAAAAGTGCTGAATGCCCACGCGCTCGAATGTGTGCAAAACCAAACTCCCTATGCTCAGAGATTTCAACTTTTCCCCCTAGTTGTTCGGTCATTGTCTGCATACCATAACAAATACCCAAAATAGGAATTCCCATTTTAAAAATACTATTATTAACTCTAGGGGTATTGGTATTGGTGACGGTTTCTGGCCCCCCTGATAAAATGATTCCTTTGGGCGAAAATTTTTCAACCAGATCCATCGCGACATCAAACGAATAAATTTCACAATAAACCCCTGCTTCTCGGACTCTACGAGCAATAAGTTGCGTGTATTGAGAACCAAAATCCAGAATAAGAATTTTGTGTGAATGGATATTATCGCTTGAATTCATAAGTTAAGTTATTTGAAAAAAACAGGGGCAATTTAATTCTACCCTGAGCGCTTGTTTTCAATGTGAAAAGAAGGTGAAGGATGAGATAATTATTACCGTAAAAAATTGCTATAGTATAACAACCCGCAGTCTTATAAATAAAAAATATAACCTTGTAGCACCAAAAGCCATTGATTTTAGATGTTGTTTTCACACTTACCTATAATAAAACCTAAATTATGAAAAAAACGCCTTCCTCTCGACAAACTATTCCTAAAACAGGATTAGAGGGCTTAAAAGAAAATTGGCGCAGTGATCTAACCGCAGGATTTGCCGTTTTTTTAACCGCATTACCGCTCTGTTTAGCGATCGCATTAGCCTCAGGATTTCCCCCTGCATCAGGTATTATCACCGCCTTAATTGGGGGGTTATTAATTTCACGCATTAATGGCTCATTTATTACCGTTAATGGTCCTGCCGCGGGTTTAATCGTGGTTATTTTTGCCTCGGTACAAACCTTAGGCGCAGGCGATGTGATTGCAGGTTATCGCTATACTTTAGCGGCTATTGTGATTGCCAGTGCCTTACAAGTGTTAATGGGCTGGTCAAAAATTGGGCGCTTAAGTGCTTTTTTCCCTGTTTCTGTGGTTCATGGAATGTTAGCGGCGATTGGTATTATCATCATGGCAAAACAGTTCCATATAATGCTGGGGGTAACGCCTAATGAGGGTAATATTTTTTCAATTATTGCACAAATTCCAGCGAGTTTACTGAACCCAACCCCTAAAATTGCTGCGATTGGTTTAAGTGGTTTGCTAATTATTATTTTCTGGCCCATGTTTCGGCCTTTAAAATTTAAACTCATTCCTTTGCCGCTGATTGTCTTGTTCATGGGGATGATGCTTGCACAAATATTTGGTTTACA
>JAGLBU010000316.1 GCA_023146575.1 Methylococcales bacterium | reverse complement strand
CCCGATTATTTCTTTTCTAATTTTTATTATCCTGATTTTTCAAAAACCTTCACAATAGATTTTTTAGGGGCTGTGATTAGTATTTGCTTAGTTGGGAGTCTTGAATCTATGCTAAGTACGGCGGCGATTGATAAACTTGATCCTTATCAACGTACCTCTAATTTAGATAAAGATTTAACCGCGATTGGTTTTGGAAATATGCTTGCAGGTTTTATTGGGGGTTTGCCCATGATCGCTGAAATTATTCGCAGCACTACGAATGTTAATAATGGCGCAAAAACAGGCTGGGCAAATTTTTTTCATGCCTTGATTCTACTCATTTTTGTGGTCATTTTCCCCCATTTTATTCATAACATTCCATTGGCAACCTTGGCGGTATTACTTATTTATACGGGTTATCGTCTGGCATCACCGCAATCGTTTAAACGTATTTTTAAGATTGGTATTGAACAGTTTATGGTTTTTTGCATCACCATTATCAGTGTCTTAGCGACGGATTTATTAATTGGGGTCTGCATTGGTATCTTAGCAAAATTAGGCGCTCACCTTTATAGAGGCGTGTGGCTTAATAATCTTTTTAAAATTCACTTTAGTATTCATCGTCCTGATCAAAAAACCATTGCAGTTAAAATAATAGGCTCGGCATTATTTTCAAATTTTTTACCCTTGCGGCGCGCACTCCATGAACTTGAGCCAAATAAAACCATCGTGTTTAATTTTACCGAAGGCTATTTAATTGATCATACCGTTTTGGAATATATTGAACATTTTAGCCATACTTATCAAGCTCAAGGGGGGAAATGTATTCAAGTTGGTATTTCGTTGAAAGCATTTTCAAAGCATAAATTAGCCGCGCGTATTATGACAGAGGACGATCGAAATACATAAAATTCAGGCATAAAAAAACGAGTTTATTATTGCTAATAAACTCGTCATGCTTTTATAAAGGTAGTCAATCAACTACGCTAAAGAAAAGACTTAAGGATTCATGAACTTATTATAAGCCACTTTAATCTCTTTAAAAATCTCAACCGATTTTTTCATTAGCACGACAGACTCTTCTTTCTTGCCTTTTTTATACGCTAAACGTGCTTTGCCCAATTTACCCAAAGCTTTTTCACGACGAGAATAAGTCGTTGCACTTTCGTTGGTTTTTGCAATTTGTTTAGTGGTTTTAAATTCTGCTAATAGAACCTTAATATCATCCCCTTCTTTAGACGCTTCAAGCGCTGCAAGTGTTTTTTCGGCTTGTACAATTGCTTTATCAATTGCTTCAGACGTTTGAGCAGGGGTTTGGTTTTCAATCTTACCAGCAGGTTTTGCCATAGCAGAAGGAGCCACTGCTAGCAATGCAGTACTAAGAGAAAGCGCTAACAATATGTTTTTTAATAAAGCCATTCTGTGTTTAACCTCTATATCGATTATTGTGAAATTATTTTAATGTGTGCCGCCTTTACTTGCGCGACACAACTTTTATTGTAGCATAGGTAATTTAAGGCGTGGCGAAAACCCCATAGGCACATTAAATTTCGTGTTAAATCAAAGTGATTGCTTTTATTTTTTCGGTGGAATAAAATAAAACTCGCCTTCTAAGGAGGATGAAACCCACGCAATTTGATTATTATTCGATTGCTTACTGACCGATATTCGAACATTTTTCAATAGATCCTCGATTTTTAAATTTGGAACGCGCATGTATTTTAAAAGTTCCCCTGTGTACAAACCATTACGACTGGCACCATCACTGGCCGTTTTTCCTGAGGCGGTTGAATACGCCATAATTGTACCCCGTGGTGCACTCATAGTCGCTAAACGATTGTTTTTAGTATTGAATGAACGGCTTTTAGGTGGGTAAGGATTATCACGGCAGGCATCTAGCAGGATAATATTCAAGCCGTTAGCGGCTAACTCAATTTGTTTAACAATGTTTTGTGCAGGAATTGCTTCATTTTCCGCGCTAGATTCGGCATCGACCTTAACATCAACCGGGAATAAATAGTTTATGCCTTCAACTTCCGCCGCATGACCTGCATAATAAAATAAGGCTACACTGTCTTTACCTGCTTTTTTTAAACGTTTCCCAAATTCTTTAATGGCGTTATTCATACCTTGTTTAGTTTGGTTCGTGTGCAGTAACACTTCAAAGCCAAGCTTTTTTAAAATCCCCGCCATGTCATTGGCATCATTTTCCGCATTATCAAGTGACGCACCCGCTTTTTGATATTTAGCGTTTCCAATCACCAAGGCAACACGATTACGACTACTGGATATAGTAGGGATAGCACTTAAAGGAATCGTTTTACCTTTATTAACAATAATGGTAGATTTATCCTTGCCTCGGCTCTCTGTTGCTACAGAAGCATCCGTAGATAGACCAACTTCAGGGTAAGTAGTCGGCACTTTATAAACAGGAGTAGCGGCGATGGTAGATTTTCTATCAAAGCGTTTTAACAATTTGAAAATAGCGCCTTTGATGGCGTGATCGGTAGCTTTTCCTAATGAGGACTGGCTAAAATTAATTGCACTGCTGTTAAAAATATCGCCTTCGGTTTGAATGACTTTTTGACCAATATAACTGCCAATAGATTCTGTGGTCGCGGTACGAGCATTAATAATTTTTAACTGAATACCCACTTCAACATATTGCTTATTTGCGGTACTGATACCATTAATATTGGTATGATTTTCAATCCCAAAATGATACACCTCAGGGTAAATAATATAGTCTGCGGTTTTGAGTTGTAATTGCTGAATATTATTTGAATCGCATACTTTAGATTGTTGGCATAATTTCATTTGTTTAATCAAACGATTGGCAATCTCTTGTTTTTCTTCAATAAACTCAAATCGATTGGTATCAAATAAAACATCAATAAGTCGATTAGTAACCCCAAAACCAATGCGATGGTCGCGAAGAATAGGGTATTTTTCTAAATCTATTTTTGAAATATTCCACGGAAAAACCATCACATTATGCCGTGTTCCACTGATACTGGTTAAATCAAACCGTTCAATAGCAATTGCAGTAACAGCGGGGTTTGATTTCGGACTATCAACTCTAGCACAACTTAATAATAGAGCCAGCGATAGAATAGAGAGCAAATAGGTTTTATTTTTCATCACGAATAACCTTTGGAAGTGCGTCAAAAATAGCCTCTTTACTCAATTGACCTGCCCCTGACGTGTCAAAATTTACATTGTCAGTTGGTTTGTAAAGTATGCTGTTTAAGCTACGAGATTGCTCACCTTCACCTGCGTGGCAGTCTATAGCATTGTTGGCTAAGGTATAACGACAAATTT
>JAGLBU010000315.1 GCA_023146575.1 Methylococcales bacterium | reverse complement strand
AAGACATTGATGTGCAATTTTGTAATGCAGGGCCTGGAATGTTCGGAGTACCTTTTTTTGCTAAGGCCTTAAAAAAAGTAGTGGCTAATTATGGCATCAACTGTAATTTTGGGCATAACCTTGTGTCGATTAATGGTGAAGCCAAAACCGCTACCTTTGCAACCACAGATGCAGAAGGCAATAAAACCAGCATTGATCTTAAATTTGACATGATTCACGTCACACCACCTCAAAGTGCGCCCGATTTTATTAAAAATAGCCCCCTTGCCGATGCGGGTGGCTGGGTTGATGTGCATAAAAATACGCTTCAACATACGAAATTTGCCAATGTATTTGGTTTAGGGGATGCAACGAATACTCCGAATGCAAAAACCGCCGCCGCTGTGCGCAAACAAGTGCCTGTCGTGGTTGATAATATTTTAGCGCTGATTAAAAATACAGAAGCGGTTGTAAAGGAAGGCTATGATGGTTATGGTTCTTGTCCTTTAACCACTTCATTAAACACGGTTATTTTGGCAGAATTTTCATATGGCGGTAAAGTCACGCCTTCGTTTCCATTTTTAGACCCACGTAAAGAAAGCTGGCTGTGGTGGTTTGGAAAAACAATGGGATTCCCGTGGATGTATTGGCAAATGATGTTAAAAGGTTGTCGCTTTGATGTGCCACATTTAGAAAAATACAGCGCTGATTTAGTTAAAAAAGACAGCGAGTCTTAATCTAATAGGGGTGGGTAGCGTTCTGTTTACTCACCTTTTTTCTTTCCCATCCTTTTACTTTTAAACCCTTATGACTCGTTTCTTCCCTATTATTGGATGGCTAAAAAATTACAGCAAAGCAGACTTTAATGGGGATGTCTTTGCGGGTATTATTACCGCAATTTTACTCGTGCCTCAAGGCATTGCGTATGCAATGTTAGCAGGGCTTCCGCCTCAATTGGGTTTATACGCCAGTATTTTCCCCGCTATTATATATACCTTACTCGGTACCAGTCGTACCATGTCGGTAGGGCCTGTTTCAATTGCCGCCATTATGATCGCCAGCGCGTTAACCGCGCCTGAAATTAGTGCGTTGGGCAACCCTGTTGAATCTGCCATTATTTTAGCGGCCGAAAGCGGTATTATTTTATTATTAATGGCTGTTTTACGCATGGGTGGCTTGGTACATTTTATCAGTCATCCCGTGTTAACAGGTTTTACCAGTGGCGCGTCAATTTTAATTATTTTTAGCCAATTACCGCAATTATTAGGCCTTGCTAAGCCGCACTGTGGGTTGGATATTAACTGCTATAGTCAAATATTAGAAAGTTTTAATCCTACAGTAGCGGGATTAGGTTTTTTAAGTCTCATTATCTTAATTTTTTTTAACAAACCCTTAACGCATTTTCTAAAAAAAGCAGGTGTTAGTCCTGCGCTCACCGTTGGAATCAGCAAGGTTGCGCCTTTACTCGCCATTATTATCACGACTTTATTAGTGATTCAGTATGATTTTTCCAATCAAAATCAAGTGGCAATTGTTGGGATTATTAAAGGGGAGCTACCTTCTATTAATATAGATTTTTTTGGAGCAACTGAAAAATGGTCGTTATTGTGGTCTTATGCAGGCTTTATTGCCTTAATTGCCTATGTTGAAAGTGTGGCGATTGCAAAAGT
>JAGLBU010000314.1 GCA_023146575.1 Methylococcales bacterium | reverse complement strand
GTTTACGGCAACCCTAAATTGATTGTATTAGATGAACCGAATTCAAATCTTGATGATTCGGGTGAAATGGCCTTAGCCCATGCGATTGCCAGTTTAAAAGCTAAAAAAACCACGATTATCATTGTAACCCACCGTCATAATATTTTAGGACAGCTTGATAAACTACTGTTATTACAAGAAGGCTTGGTGGCATTATATGGTGGGCGTGATGCCGTCTTAGCTAAAATGGCAGAGCAACAACAAGCCGCCGCACCACCGCCTGAACCCAAAAAATTACCAGCAAAAACCTTTACTATTCCTATTTAAATGGCTTTTGAAAAAAATGACACTTGTGACACCATTGCCCTCAAAATAAATGACTACCGAAAAAAAAACCTCTAAAAAAACAACTGACAGCATCGTTAATACAGACGATAGACCCATACGCTGGTTTGGTTATTTTATTTTACTGTCAACATTGGGTGTGTTTGGCGGTTGGAGTTATTATGCACCGATTGCAAGCTCTTCCATTGCAGTAGGAAAAGTCGTGGTAGAAGATCATCGTAAAACCGTACAGCATTTTGAAGGCGGTATTATTAAAAAATTATGGGTCCGAGAAGGCGATAAAGTCAAAGCAGGTGATTTATTAATTACTTTAGACAATACCCAATTTAAAGCGCAGGTGCAAATTTTACAAGGTCAATATATTGTCAGAACCGCTTCCAGCGCCCGTCTTAACGCGGAACGCCGTGGTAATCAACGCATTGATTTTACCGAAATTTTATCCATAGATGATCTACGCGTTCAAGAGGCAATCAGCGATCAACAATACTTATTTAACACCCGTCAAAAAAGTTATAAGGGTGAAATTCAGTTATTAGAACAGCGAATTGAACAAATTGACTCCAAAATGGTGGGGTTACAAACGCAGATAGAAAGTAAACAGCAATTAATTTATTCTTACAGTGGTGAAATAACCGAATTAGAAATTTTACTGGAAGAAGGCTTTGCCGAAAAACCTCGTGTTATGGAACTTAAACGCAGTCACACCCGACTACACGGTGAAATAGCAGGACTTAATGCTGAAATAGCTACCTCTCGCATGCAACAAGGCGAAGCTAAATTACAAATTTTTCAAACCACCAAAAAATATCAAGCCGACATCGCCCTACAACTTGAACGGGTCAACGCTGAATTATTTGATATTATCGAACGTCTACATGCTGAAAAAGCCCGCGTGAAACGCACTAAAATTCTATCCCCTGTTGCAGGCTCTATTTTAAACTTAGAAGTCAATACTCAAGGTGGAGTTATTCGAGCAGGCGAGCCTATTTTAGATATTGTCCCCGCAGGTGCTCACTTAGTCATTGAAGCCAGAGTCGTGTTACAAGATATTGATAAAGTGAGCCTTGGCAGTGAGGCTAAAATTCGCTTTAGCGCCTTTAATAGTAAAACCACGCCCGTCATGGAAGCAACCGTTACTAAACTTTCAATGGACAGTGTTACCGATGAAAAAACGGGTGAACAATATTACGCAGCGACATTAGAATTAACTGAGGAAGGGCGTGAAAAATTAGAAGATCTTGTGTTAATCTCAGGGATGCCCGCAGAAGTGTTAATTCAAACGGGCGAACGAACGGTGTTTCAATATTTAGTGAAACCTGCAACCAGCATGATTGCAAAAGCCTTCACCGAAGAATAAGATTATAACTTATAAATAACGCTATTACCTTCATCACGAGGGTCGTATTTTTTACGCTTTTTATTTTGATCTAGCCGTTCTTGATTGTAATGGCTGATCATTTGATCCCAGTTATTAAATTTATCATATTCTTGATAGCCTTCGCTTTTACGTTTTTGATATAAAGATTTTCCTAGTTCAATCAGTTCTTCTGGCGTTTTACCGCCCACTTCACTCAAAAAATCGCTTTTATCTTTAATGTCATCTCGCAACATCCAAAATGACAGCTCGAACTCAATTCGGGTTTCAGTGGGTAATCTATTTTTAATATAATTAACCGATTTATAAGCACTGCGCATACTGCGGCCACTGACTTCATTGCCTTTACTGCAACCGAATAAGGTCAGCGTGACCAATAAAACAAGCGGTATAGAGATTTTTTTCATTATTTTTATCCTCAAAAAATTTATTAAACTACTAGGGTGAATCGTTTTATATTATGATGGGTCTCATTAAAACCAAAGTTAAATCGTTGGTTATTATAAACCTAAGCCTACTCTATATGCTGGATTTTATTGCCCTATTAAGACAACGTTATCAACTACTTTTAGCCCAAATTGACGCGGGTAGTGCACTCGCTTTAAGCTATGAGTTGCGGATTGAGCAACTTGTTTTTGCAGAAGCCTTTATGCGAAAAGGGGCGTTATTAGAAGCCGATTTTAAAGTGCCCTTACAAGTCGCAATTATTGGCCCCACACAAGCAGGAAAAAGCTCGGTTTGTAATTTATTATTAAATAATACACTGGCAGGGGTTAGTGCGTTAGCAGGTTACACCGTACATCCTCAAGGTTTTTGTGCAGGGGTTACCAAAGCCTCTGCCAGTGCTTTACAGCATTATTTTGGACGTTATCAACAACTTGAGTTAAGCGACCTTTCCGCCAATCGTTATGATTGTTTTGCCTTATCTGAAACCTCTACCGATGCCCCCTTATTACCCCCGTGTATTTTATGGGACACACCTGATTTTGACTCCATAAATGCCCCTGATTATAAAGAAGGCGTGATTCGAACCATCGCCTTAGCAGACATCGTTATCTTAGTGCTAAGTAAAGAAAAATACGCCGATCAATCCGTTTGGGCGTTAATGTCGCAAATTGAAGTCTTTAATCAACCGACTTTAATTTGCATTAATAAATTACCCCAAGGCTCTGAAAATTTAATCATTCGTTCTTTAAAACAAAAATGGCAACAAGCCCGAAATGATATTTTTCCTGTGGTTGCCCCTCTGTTTTATCATAAAGAATCTGG
>JAGLBU010000313.1 GCA_023146575.1 Methylococcales bacterium | reverse complement strand
TTGCAACAACAGTTACATCAACTTCCTGAGCAAATGCAAGATCATCAGCATTTTAATATTTCTTCTGAGCAACTGGCCGTTGCCGAAAAACAGCGTGTAGAAAAAAAACATGGATTACGATTACTCTGAATTGCTACAACAAAGCCAACAATGGGCGCAACAGGTCCTAGACCATCAAGGGCTAGACACTCAAGTATTATTAGAATTGTTAGCCTTAGAGACTCAAACACAAACGCTTGATAATACTGCATTAGAAAGTCGTCCCATAATAGTCGCCTTTATGGGCGGCACAGGTGTTGGTAAAAGCAGTTTATTAAATCGACTGGTAGGTCAAGCCCTTGCAAAAACAGGGATTGAGCGCCCAACTTCACGTGAAATCAGTCTTTATTATCATCAATCACATGACCTTCAAAACTTTCCTGCTTTATTATCCTCTGATACGGTAAAACGCCTGTCACATTCAAATCCGCAACATAAGAATATTATTTGGGTGGATATGCCCGATTTTGATAGTGTTGAACACGCCAACAAACAACTGGTTTTACAATGGTTACCACAGATTGATGTGTTGATTTATGTGGTGAGTCCAGAACGTTACCGCGACCAAGAAGCATGGAAATTATTATTATCAGAAGGGCAAAAACACGGTTGGGTCTTTGTTTTTAATCAATGGGATTTAGCCCAGCCTGAGCAGTACCAAGACTTTGAAAGCCAATTATCCAGCGCAGGTTTTCAAAACCCTTTTATTTTTAGAAGCAGCTGTGAACAACAAAGCGATGACGAATTTTTACCACTGCTCGCACAAATAGAATCCCTTGCTACTCACCATACGCTTCAAATACTCGAACAACGGACGATTCAGCTTAAAAAACAAGCCTTAAAACAACAATTACAAACGTTGCAAGCGGCATTAAAATCTGTCCAAAATTATCCTACCTTAAAACAACAATGGCAACAACAATGGACACAGGCAGAGCAAACCTTTACTGAAGGTTTTGAATGGAAACTTGCTCAACAAGCACGACAATACGCCGAAAAAGATGCGCATTTATTAACACACAAAAAAGCATTATCGCTCTGGGATCCATGGGCGCAAAATCGTTTGGATGAATCATTGGATCAGCTGATTTTAAACGCCGATCATCAAAAGTTAATCACCGCGCCTTTACGAAAAAATTTACAAATACCGCGTCAAAAAATAAGTGCTATGGTCAATAGCTCGGTTGAATTAAATTGCCGTCAAGCATTGGTTACACCTGGTAATTCTATACACCGCTTATTTTTAAAAATTAGCCACGTCTGTGAATTGTTTTTACCCCTCATAACCATGGGTTTTGTTGGCTATCAACTCTTTTTAGGTTTTTATAACAGCGCTGAAACCAAGCAAGCTTATTTGGGGCTAGACTTTGCAATTCATAGTGTTTTATTTATCGCCATTAGTTGGTTATTACCCTATTTTATTCGTAAAAAAATGCAGCCTTCGATTGAAAAATCAGCTTTAAAAGGACTTAAAAAAGGTTTAAAACTCGCCAACCAAGATATTCGCTATCAAATTGACGATATTTTAGAAAACTTACAACAGCAACAACAGCAATGGCTTAATGACTTAAGTATTATTATTGATCATTGCCACGAAACTAAGAGACCTAAAATTAGAAAACCCGATGATGTTGCTCGAATTTTATTAGATGGCGATCTTGAATAAGGAGCTAAAAATGCAGGAAATAAAAAAGACGAATGGTTTTTTAGTCATACTTTGGTTTACGATTATGTTGCTTTTTTTTGTAACCGTACAATTGTTGTTTGAGAAAGATAGGTACCTATGGCTAGGATTGTTTTCGCCTGTCATTGAAGGTGAAGCAAAACTCATAACACTTTCCTATGTAAGAACCCGTAATGAGCTGTACACCATTCATTTGCAAGGAATGAATAAAACACCTGATTTTCAGGTTAAACGTGATGCAGATGGTATGCATTATTATAATTTAAAAAAACTCTATCAGCTTTTAAAAGACATTGAACCCCATACTATTGTTAAAGTTCGCTGGAAAAAACCATGGTTAAAAGCACCGTTCTATATTTCTGTGATGGATGAGGATTACATTATGAAAAGTGATTCATCCCTAGAATTTTTCTGGTTATTTCTTTCAGCTATACCTTGTTTTATGGTTTTTATTGCACTTCGTTATGGTATTTTTAAAAAAGATTTGAATAGAAAGCATTGAATTTATCAGTCCTAAATCTATGGCGCTATAAAAGTTTAAGGATACTTTATTATCTTTTTCTAAGTGTTATTGGTTTCATTATTTTGATGATTTTTTTATTGCAAGCACGGTTTGTACAACAACAAATCGCGCAATACGCCAGCCAAACATTGAGTGATGACTCAGTGACCATGAAAATCAGCCCTATTACGGGTTTTTTTCCATTTGATATTCGCTTTGATAAATTTAGTATTGCCGATAAAAAAGGGGTTTGGCTTCAACTGGAACAGGCACACCTATCTTATTCAGTAAAGGATTTACTTAAGGGGAAACTTCAAGTAGATGAATTAAGTTTTAAGCGTATTTGGATCAAAAAAATTCCACCTTCTCCGCCTGAAAAAGAAGAACCGTTTGAAATTCCCACTTCTTTGCCTGAAATAGAACTTGATTTACCGTTTGTGAATGCCCGTCATATTCGTATTGATGAAATTCAGCTTGAAAAAGCGGTTATTGGACAAGCGATGCGTTTAAATTTTCTGGCAGATGTCACCACCATTGGTCAAGATATACAATTAAAAGTGGCATTAAAGCGCTTGGATCAACCAACCCTTAAGGTTGATTTTAAAGCTAATCTTCATTTAAAACCGTTAACCCTTGCAACCACCATTAAGATAGATGAGACAGGCGGATTACTAGCGGCTTTCAGTCAACAACCTGACTTAAAAAACCTGCATCTCTCGTTAACAGGGAAGGGATTATTGAAAAATTGGCAAGCCCATTTAGACGCTCAAATACAGGGCATTGGTTCGATTAAATCTGATGTAAAACTGGCGATTAAAAAACAGCCTCAGGTTGATTTAAAAACCACACTCCA
>JAGLBU010000312.1 GCA_023146575.1 Methylococcales bacterium | reverse complement strand
TTCAAGTAATTGCCACCGATGCTCAAACGATTCAGCTGAAAACGTTACGACTCAAGAATCATTTATTGGCGTTAAAAACACAAGCAACGGTTGATTTATCAGATCAAAAAATTCAATCCACCACCGATATAACCTTAAATAAACTCAGTAAATTGAATGCGCTCGCAGGGATAAAACTTGCAGGTTCATCAACGTTAAAACTTGCGGTAAAAGGGGCTTTTTTAAAACCAAAAATTCAATTAAACAGTCATTTTAAAAATCTTGCGATGAATGATTTATCAACTCAAACGTTGGATGTAAGTTTGAAGCTGAAGCCTTTAAAAACCTTAAGTGAAGGGCGATTTAATATAGCGCTCAATGGGGCAGTCACGGGGTTAAAACAACAGGGCAAAGTCTTACCTGAATCCAATCTTTCGTGGGAAATTTTAGCCAAAATTGATGAAAAACAGCGGTTTGATTTGGAAAAATTCCAACTGGATGGGCAATGGGCGCATATAAAATTAGCAGGCTTTTTTGATAACGCTCGCCAACAAGGGAATTTTGATTTAAACCTAAAACTGGATCACCTAAAAGCGCTGACAAAAGACATTAAAGCCAATCTACAAACCACAGCAAATATTAATATCCATCCTAAAATCAAGCAAATTGATGTCGATTTAAAGGCCGATATTTCTCAACTGCAAGGATTACCCAAGCCTGCGCCGCAATTAGTTGGCGATCACATACAATTAACATCACAGATTGAATTGATACCTGATCAACAAGTCACAATCAAGCAATTGTCGTTAAATGCTAAAGCAATTAAGATTGCGGGAGAAACTCAATTAAACCTTAAAAATAATCAATTAGAGGCACAGGTTAGGATTAATATTCCGAAATTTAAGTATCAAGGAATTGACCTGAATCGTCTTGAGGTTATGACGACGACGCAATTTAATTTAGACAGCAAGCAATTGGTTTCACAGCTCGAGGTTAAACTCCCTCAACTTAACTATCAAGATATTAAACTAAACCATCTTACGTTAGCCGCTAAAACCGAACTGAATTTAACGACTCAACAGCTTGATAGCACGCTGAAAATTAATATTCCACAATTCAAACGACAGGACATAAACCTTAAGGATATTGGCTTCGTGTTAGCGGCGACAGGTACAACCGACAAACCTTCGGTGACTTTATTAGCGACGCTGCCCAAAATTACGGTTGCCAAGCAAACCTTAGAGGCAATTGAATTACGGCTGAGTGCGGATGATGTGATGGAAAATGTTTATGGAAAAATTGCGTTAAAATTACAGCAACATGGGCAACCGTTAGCGATTAATACGGCTTATTTACTCAAACAACCGCAGCTTACCTTAAGCAAGCTGAGTATTAAAGCCCCAAAAACACAGATCAACGGTAATTTATCGATTAATTTATCCAATACTCATATTAATGGGACATTGAATGCACGCAGTGATTTAGCCCATTTAAAACCGTGGCATCAACAAGCGTTGCAGGGTCAATTAAGTTTAACGACTGTTTTTAAACCGCAACAGGAAAAACAATCCATTCAGCTTACAACAGAACTTAATCAGTTTAAATTGGATGCGCTTACGTTTGCCAATTTGAGCATCACCGCGCAGGTGAACGATGCGCTAAAAAAACCAGTAATCAAAGCCAATGCCATTTTAAACGACCTCAAACAACAAGAAAGTTCGGTTGAGCAATTAAAATTAGCGGTGTCGGGGGTTTTAGAACAATTAAAAATACAATTATCGCTCAAAGGCAAGCATCAACAGCCATTTGAAATCGCTTTAGCGGCGTTACTCAAGCACACTGATCAGCAAACACAAGTGGCATTACAATCGTTGACAGGGAATTTTATGAAGCAAAAAATTCAATTAACCGATGCCAGTGAAATAACCATTCGTTCGAAAAAAATTAACGTAAGTCCCTTATCACTTTTTTTTGGCAAGGCGCATTTGCAAGCACAGGTGGATTATAGTGCTGAAAAATTGGCAGGAAATGTGCAATTAGGCGTGCCATTAGAGTGGGTTAATACCTTGGCAGGAACGGCATTTAAAGGCGATTTTAGTACCAATATTCAATTATCAGGCAATGCCGCCGCACCCAACATTGAGGTAGCGGTCAATTTAAAAGATTTAGCCCTAAAAGAAGAAGAATATGAAAAAATTCCTGCGACGCAAATTCAATTAAACGCTCATATAAATCACGAAACGATTCAAGCCAATCTTGCCATTAAAAACCCACAATTTAAAGCACCCTTATTAACACAGTTACAATTACCCATTCAATTACAACTTGAGCCGTTTAAATTTGAAATTTCAAAACAAAAAAACTTGACGGGGAAATTTACCGCCGCTTTGTTGTTGGAAGATTTAGTGAAAAGTTTTCCTTTAGACGATCAAAAAATAGCAGGTAACTTTAATGCCAACTTTTTATTATCAGGCAATTATGATGAACCTAAAATTAAAGGGCAATTGTCCTTAACAAAAGGAGAATATCAAAATTCAAAAACAGAAACCCATTTAAAAGATATGCAGTTACAACTAGATGGGCATTCAAAACAAGTCACATTGACACATTTAAAAATATTTGATCCCAATCAAGGCAGTATTTTAGGCACAGGAACGTTGTCATTTGATACCGACGCGCATTTCCCATTTAAAAGTGAGATTAAATTCAATCATATCCAATTGGCAAACAGTGCTTTAATAAAAACCCATCTGAGTGGGGGGCTAAAAATAAAAGGCGATATTCAACAAGCGCTGTTATCAGGTCGCTTAAACATTGATGATTTTAAATTAAAATTAGCCTCAATGAGTTCTCAAAAAAGTATTCCTGAAATAGACGTAATTGAAATTGGAAAAAATAGACCCTCGGAAAAGCAACAGCAACAATCAAAAAAACAAGAAAAAACGCAAGATTTTCGGCTGAATTTAGATGTCAATGTACAAATTGCCAATCAATGTTTTATTAAAGGCTATGGACTAAATTCAGAATGGGAAGGCGGACTTGCGATTAAAGGCAATGCCGCGATGCCAAAAATTACGGGATTAATTAAAACTAAAAAAGGCTCGTTAGATTTATTAAGTACCCGCTTTGAACTCAGTCATGGACGTATTGATTTCAACGGCGCTTATCCCCCGTTACCGAGTTTGGATATTGAAGCGGTTGCAAGCTCTGATGATGGGGATGCGATTATTAAAATAAAAGGCATGGCAGATGACCCTAAACTTGTTTTAGCACACGACCCTGTCAAACCTCAGAGTGAAATTATTTCGCATTTATTGTTTAAAACCGACACTAAAACCATCTCACCGATGCAGGCATTAAAATTAGCCGAAGTCGTAACGATGCTTGCCAGTGGTGGTTTGATGAATATAGATACAATGGGCAGTTTGCAATCAGGGCTAGGACTAGATCGCTTAAGTATTGGCGGTGATAGTTTTAATAGCGCCTCGGTCAAAGCGGGCAAATACATTACCGATAAAATTTATTTAGAAGTCGAACAAGGCATAAAAAGTGCCTCCAGCAAAGCAACCATTGAAGTGGATGTATATCCTGAAATAAAAGCAGAATTAGAATTTAATCAAAACTCGGACAGTGCGGTAGGGATTAAATGGAAACGAGATTATTGATTGTTATTTTATCGCTAAAAAAAATTAGATAAGCGACTAAAGCCTACGCTTTTTGTGCCATCATTGAGGATAAGATTCCAAGAATCTGCGCTGGATTTTCATCCAAACTATAATCTTTTAAGTCAATTTGAATGGTCTGACCGGTTAATTTTATAAACTTCCAAATTAATCCTGTGGTTACGGTGCCATAAATTGAAGGAATGGAATTACCTTCCGTTTCATTAAAAATTTTAGCGGCAATCATTTCAGCAATACATTGTCCAAGTCCCCCCATAATATTTTCATTTTTAGCTTCTACAAGCGCGATAATGGGAGACTTTATAAACAACTGCTCAGGCGATAAACTCATTAAAAAATCACAATAGCCATTTAATCCTTTAGCTTTATCGACATTAAATTCAACCCCTGAAAAAAAACTAATTTTCCGATCAAATATTTTTCTTACTTCAACCAGAACGGTTGAAATAATAAGCTCTGATTTCGCTTTTTCAGTATTAATGGCGACCGCTAATGGAATGTTTTCTTCCAAGGTTATCGCTAAATAATCACTAATAGTGATAGGGGCAAGTATTGAAAAAATCCCTCTTTTTTCAATAATATCCAAATCAAAGTCCTGCTGAACTTGTTTTATCGTAAAATCACTATAGGGCATTGTCGGTTTCTCCTGAGTTTGTATAAAAAAAGGTTGCCTGAAATGAGTTTAACACAGCTATTTACGGATGTTGACGACTAGTTCATCGGGTGTTGATTTTATGACATTCTAATAAATCAACACCCTATAGAAAACATAAATAAAACCCTAAAAGATCAATTAAAATACCCATTCGAATCATAGCATAATTATCCACGCACAAAAAAGCCAAGGATAAAAGATACCCTTGGCCTTAGTTTGCTTTTAGATTACGCCGCTAATGCTTCAGCTTCTGCATTCGCTTTTTTCTTTTTCATTCCAACTAAGCCCATTAAGCCAGAACCAAACAACCAAACTGCGGCTGGTAGTGGTGTAGTATGTACACCATTAACGTTGATTCTATAGCCACCAGATAAATCACCAGGTGAAGTTAAAAAGGTGATGCCAGCGCTAAAAATATCAACATGACCACCATGTGCTAATGATGCATTCTTATCACCCCAGTCTCCTGCTGCAAAATCAAACGAAAATAATTGACCTAAACCTTCGCCGCCATGAAGGTCGGTAAGATGTCTCGCCGTACCAAAAATACGATTACCAAAATTAGTAATCTCTACAAACCAAGCATTTGATGGCCCAATACTTTTAAGTGAGCCTGATTTTCCAATATTACTGACACTTTTATCGGTGCTTTCATGATTAAGGTCTTTGGTCGTATATTCATATTTGATAGGATCAGGTGTAACCGCGGCTGCATTCACTGTTGTAGGGACTAAAAAAACACCTAAAAGAGCAAGGCCAGAAAATAAATTGATAGTACGTGCTTTCATTGTAAAACTCCAAATTTAAAGCCACTTAAGAATTTTGATTAGTATTACCAAGTGGCTAAAATAATACTTAATTAGTTTTATGTTTGTATTGTTCGTTATATATAGTAATAATACGTTAATTTATATATTAACCTGTTTATAAAACAGTTGCTGATGACTTCAAGATGGAATTAAATTGGTTTAATAAAAACTTATAAAAATAATTTAAAAATTAATACAGGTCACTAATATGAAATATTATTAATATTTATTAACAAATAAGCTATAAATGTATTAGTTTCCAAAGTGATTCTTATTACGTTGAAAAATCTTTCGCTTGGCTATTTTCAATTTGTTATAATTTACCTCTGAGTTAATGGATCAAGCATAGCCCCCTCATGAGTCGCTTAAATCATCGGGTTCTATGGTTATTTTTACCAAGGTTATCAAGCGAATGAAAGGTCATACTAAAATTGCGTTAGGGTTATTAATGCTCGGTATTGC